>CANQDN010000093.1 GCA_947593275.1 uncultured Bacilli bacterium | reverse complement strand
TATAACCCGGGATTACTACTATACCTCCAGGGTGTTGACCAGTTGTTCTTTTAACACCAGTGCAGCCTTGGGCTAAACGCTCTATTTCTACATTATTTAAAACTATTCCTTTTTGTTCAGCATAACCTCTTACAAAACCAAAGGCGGTTTTTTCGGCGACTGTACCAATAGTTCCAGCCCGATAAACATTATCAACACCAAATAATACTTTAGTATATTCATGGGCAGCAGCTTGATTTAAATCTGAGAAGTTAAGATCAATATCAGGGACTTTATCAGCATTAAAACCTAAGAAAGTAGCAAATGGCATGTCTTGACCATCTTTAGTCATTTTAGTACCACATTTAGGACACATTAAATCAGGTAAGTCAAAACCACTTTTATAAGTAGCTCCTAAAGATTGCCCTTTTTCATCTTCGAAGATACTATGACGACAATTTTTACATCTATAGTGAGGTGGAAGAGAATTAACTTCAGTAATACCCATCATGGTGGCAACAAATGATGAACCAACAGAACCACGAGAACCTACTAAAAAGCCATCATCGTTACTCTTTTTTACGAGTTTTTGAGCAATTAAATATATTACGTCAAATCCACCACCAATGATACCTCCAAGAGCTTTTTTTACTTTTTTATCTATATCTTCTAGGATATCTGTTTCTTTTAATTGTTTTAGTTCATTTTCGAGTTCTTCTTTATTTTCTAAATTAGTCTCTTTTAGTTTAGTTTCTAAATTAATTATATTATTTTCTTTTTCATTATTTAGTTTTATAATTAATTCTTCTTTAACTAGTTTTTTTACTTCATCTAAACCTTTTAAGATAGTTTCATGAAGAATATTAAAGGATTTAGCAGTGAGTTCTTCATCAGTTAGATTTTCTTCTCTTATAAGACGGGTTTTAATACTATCTAATAGAGCATCACCATATAATTCTTTAGAAATACGCTCCTCAATATTGAATGGTAAAGGATTTCCATACCAATCGGATGCTTTAGTATAAACTAAGTCCGTTACGGTTTCAACAGAATTAGGGATTCTTGGCGAAAAAGGAACTCCTCCAGTTTGAATGATTACTTCAACTTCTTCAATTAAATCGGCGATTTTATTTGTGTTGGTTACAACTATTTCATAGGCGAGATCACTACCTAAAAAGGCAAATTCTTCGAGCATTTCTTCAGTTGTTCTTATATGCATGTCCGGTTGGGTTATTCCCCTTTTATTTAGAGGATGAAGTTTACCATTGGTTTTTTGAGCAATAATTATATCACGATAGATTTTATCTTCAGGTCTTAAATAATGGGCATCAGAGGTGGCAACTACTAGTTTTCCGGCATCTTTTGCTACACGAATAATCTTTTTTAAATGGTCTTCTAGATCTGTAATAGTTTTAAAGCCACTTGATTCCATATCTAACAAGTGTTTAAAGGCACTAATTGGTTGAACCTCAATATAATCATAAAATTGCATTAGACTTCCTAGTTCTTCATCATCTTTGGTTTTAGCTTCTTCAAATATTTCACCATTAATACAACCACTACCGATAAGTAAGCCTTCTCTTAATTCTTTTAGTTTACCACGAGGTAATTTAGGTTCACTATTACGAAATAGATAAGTAGTATTAGCATAACTAATTATTTTGAAGAGATTTTTAAGACCAACTTTATTTTTCACTAAACAACATAAATGGAAGGGATAAGAGAATTTTATTAGTTCATTTATATCAACCGAATTAAAGAGATCGTTTGTTGTTTCGATGTTGCGAGAATCTAATTCTTCACACATTTTATAAAAGGCCATAGCAGTTCCTTCAGCATCATAATCAGCCCGATGGTGAGCTTCTTCATCCCATTCTACTTTATAACGTCTAGCGAGTGTTGTTAGTTTATGATTAGGCCATTCTGGATGGAGCATACGAGCCATACTCATGGTGTCTAAAACAGTATTAGTAAATTCTTTTAAGTTATATTTATGACATGCTTCACTTATAAAACCTATATCAAATTTCGCATTATGGGCAACCATTGGTAGATCTTGAACCCAATCTAAAAAGCGTTTAGTAACTGTTTTTTCATCATCATGACCTTTTAGCATATCATCAGTAATATTGGTTAAAGCAGTTATTTTGGGTGGGATTGGTCTTTTAGGATCGATAAATTCATCAAAACGCTCTGTGACTTGGCCATCTTTTATTTTAACAGCACCAATTTCGATCATCTGATCACTTCCGACATAAAAGCCCGTTGTTTCTGTATCAAATACAACATATTCTTGTTTTAAGAGAGGATATTCTTTTAAATTATAAATAAAATCAATATCATCATTTACAACATTTAGTTCAGTTCCATAAATAACTTTAAAACGCTCATCACCGGTTTTTCCTTTATTTATTTTATTTACAGCATGAAAGAAATCAGGATAAGCTTGAAGAGCATTATGATCGGTTACGGCGATAGATTTATGACCAAGATTATAAGCAAAATCGACTAAATTGTGAGGATCTTTTTCATCGTTTGGGATTACCCCATCCATCATACTCATCATGGTATGAGCATGTAGTTCTACTCTTTTTACTTCAGCATTATCTTTAATTTGAGCATCTTTGCTGGAAATAGCTTCTAAATTCCAGATTTGTAAGACCATTTCATGAGAATAGTTATCAAATTCTATGTTGCCATGAAAACGATACCATTTTTTATTTTTGATAGAGCTTTTAATAAGACTAAACTCACGTTTATTTTTCTTAAATATTTTAGCTAGAATACTATTTGTATTATCACTTATTTTTAAAGTCATGATATTGATAGTATCTTTTTCTAATAAATCTATGCCAAAAACATAAGCTTCTATTATAACATTTTCTTTAGTACCAATGATATTTTCTAAAGGAGTAATACTACCTTCGACATGACTCCCGATAATCATATTAGGATCCTCATTCTTTAGGAAAGTTATTTCTTTATTTTCAATACTTTCGATACTTTTAACACTTAAAGCTAAACATTTAGAGTAAGAATCAAAATCGACATTACCATTTAAACGATACCAATTATCTTCTTTTAGAATATTTTTTAAAGGTAAGTATTCTTCTTTATCTTTTTTGAAGATTTTAGCTATTAAGCTTTTTTCATTATCATTTATAGTTAGAGTAATAATATTAATATTTTCTCTTTCTAAATAAGAAATATCTTCAATAAAGCCTTCAATGGTTACATTTCTTTCCATACTATTAATTGTACTTATTTTAACGGGTTCTTTGGTAATATTTTTGCCAATGATAACTTCTCCGGGTTTAAATTCTTTTACTATATCGACATAGGTAGATGGGGCTTGAACATTTTCTAGAACCTCTTCTATTTCTTTATGTTTTTCTTCATTTAATCTAGTTGTTAGTAAATAGTCTTTTAAACCAAAGTTAGCTAGAATTTTACGAATATTATTTTCTTCTTTTAAGATATTTTCTTCTTCTATTTTACTTATAACTTCAAAAATAATAATATCATCATCAATAATTGGGTCATTATCTAATAAATTAATTAAAGAAGGTTTATCTTGAACGATTTTTTTAATTATTTCTTTTACATAGATAATAACATCTTTTTCTTCTATTTCTTGATAACTTATATGAATTATACAAGGATATTTATTATTTATTTTATATTTATTATTTATTAGATTATCAATTATATTAAAATCTAAAACTTTAGGAATACTTAAATATACATTAAAGGTTTCAGTTTCTTTATTTAAAACTACTTTGGTAATTATAGTATCCTTAAAGGAATCTTCTTCATCATTATAATTTATACTTTTTAAAAACGCTGTAATATTATGCATTTAAACCACCTATTCTTCATTTTTTTTATTTATATAATCAATATTTATTTGATAGTTATCAAATCTTTTAGTTACTTTGCCATCTACTTCAATTATACTACCTTTATTTAAATTGGAAAGCATATAATAAGCACTTGGAAAAACAACAAAATCCGTAACGCCAGTTTCATCACTCGCGGTTAGAAAAGCCATATTATCCCCTTTTTTGGTTTTAATGGTTTTTATTTTTTCAATTAGGACAACACATTTAATATGTTTATCAAAATAATTTTTTAGATTATGAAGTTTAATAATATTGGGATTCTGATATTTAGAGGCAGGATGATTACTTATATAAAAGCCATAAGAATTATATTCTTTTTGTCTTACTTCATCTTCAGGATATTCTTCTTTTTCTTCTAATGCGGGAATAGCGACAAAAGAAGCATCTAAATCAGAGATTAGACTTGCATAGTTAATTGCTATATCCAGATTATCAATCATAGTTCTTTTGGTTAAATTAAAGCTATCTAAGACGCCTCCTTCAATTAAAGAGATTATAGTTTTTTTATTAACACTTTTACCATAGATACGAGATATAAAATCTAAATAATCTTTATAAGGACCATTTTTATTTCTTTCTTGGATTATGGAGGTAGTTGTGTTTGTTCCGAGGTTTTTAATGCTAGATAAAGGAAGCATGAGACTATTTTCTAATATTAAATAGTTATTAGTACTTTTATTAATATCGGGCTTTAGAATTTGGATTTTTTTAGCTCGGGCTTCATCGATATATTCTTTAGTTTTGATTTCACTTCCAATACTCATATTTAAAAGATTGGCAATAAAGTATAGAGGAAATTTAGCTTTTAAATAAGCCATTTGATAGCCTAAAAGAGCATATGAGACAGAATGAGCTTTATTGAAACCATAACCGGCGAATTTTAAGATTAAGTTATAGATTTCTAGGGCTAGAGATTCAGAATAACCTTTACTTGTAGCGCCTTTTATAAAGTGTTCTTGATCTTTTTTTATGATATCTTCTTTTTTCTTAGACATAGCTCTTCTAATTAAATCAGCTTCAGCCATGGTGTAA
>CANQDN010000092.1 GCA_947593275.1 uncultured Bacilli bacterium | reverse complement strand
TCCGGAGCCACTAGCACCGGCGGAGATATTTTCATGAATAACGACTGATAATAAAGAGCCAATGATACCACTACCTAAAAAGACAATTAAATATTTAAATTTACCAAGGAAGTTTTCTAATTGACGACCAATAATAAATAAAGCATACATATTAACTAATAAGTGAATTATTCCAATATGTAAAAATATTGATGTTAAGAGACGCCATATTTCCCCTTTTAAGACTAGAGGACGGAAATTAGCGCCAAACATTAGGAGGGTTAAAGTATTTTCACTACCATCTCCTAAGATATACATAAGAACAAACATGATAATACATATTCCAATTAATATAGGAGTTATAATACTTACTTTAGGTCTAAATATTTGTTCAAAAGTAGCATTATCTTTCATTGTTTTAGCGTTTATATCACTAGTTATATTAAGCATTAGATCAATACCTACTTTATCTTTAATAAACTTATCTTTAAGACGTGGAAAGACTTCTAACATATTTTTATCTTTAACTATTTCTTTTACATCAGATAAGATTAAAGAAGATATATTTTTAGGTGTTTCAGGATGTTTAACATTATCAGAAACATTTAATAAAATATTTAAAGTATTTACTTTAAAAGATAAAGTTTTCTTTTTGATTTGTTCGGCTACTTTTTTAGTTTTAAATAAATCAAATTTATATTGTTCATCATTATGAATATAATTAGAATTAATTCGAATAATACGATATGGACCTTCAACGTTTTCTAGCCATATTTCATCTTCGACGCCTCTAACCATGATGGGAGAATAATTTTCAATGGTAATAAAGTAATGAACTAAAGCCATAACTAATTCATCATTTCTATTCATTATATTATAATTCAAAATAAATCACCTCAGGTACTTTTATTTTAATACAAAACATATATTTAGTAAAGAGGTGATATTATGACTTTATTATTTTATTTAACATTTATTTACTTAATAATTATAACTATTTATTATTTTTTAATACTTAAAAATATTACTTATGATAATCTTTTTGTTATTATTTTAAACTTTATCTTTTTAATTATTTTACCTTTATATTATGCTTATTTTAAAGATAATCTCTATAGTTTTATTATTAGTGTTTTATTATGTATTTCGGCTTTCTTTTATAATTTAAAAATAAAAGAAGTTTTTAGGTTAAATAAAATATTACCAATTATTTACTTTTTAATTACATGTTTTATATTAAGCTATATGATAAGTATTTTTATAAATTAATCTTCTAATTCGTCTAAATAATCTTGAAAAGGTTTAGGAAGTGGACAAGTAAATTCCATTTCTTTTTTAGTTATGGGATGAATAAAAGTCATTTTATAGGAATGTAAGAATTGGCCAAAAGAAGTGCATTTATCATGGGAATAAAGGGGGTCATTATGAATGGGATAACCAATATAGGCCATATGAACTCTTATTTGATGGGTTCTTCCAGTTTCAAGTATGCAACTTACTAGAGTATGGTTTTTATATCTTTTTAAGACTTTTAAGTTAGTTACAGCATTTTTACTATTTAAAGCAGTTACAGTCATTTTTTCACGATTTGTTTTATCTCTTCCGATTGGAGCATCAATAGTAGCACTATTATTAGGGAATACACCATTTAAAAGAGCAATATATTCCCTTTTGATACGTTTATGTTTAAAATCATCTGCAAGTAGTTCATGAACTTTATTAGTTTTAGCAATCATAAGTAAGCCAGTGGTATCTTTATCAATTCGGTGGACAATACCGGGACGAAAAGAGCCTCCAATATCACTTAAACTATTAGTGTAGGCCATAAGAGCGTTTACTAAAGTATGGGTGTAATTGCCAGCGCCAGGATGAACTGAAAGACCACTATCTTTATTAATAATCATGAGATATTCATCTTCATAAACAATGTTTAAAGGAATATTCGTCGGTTTAAGAGTAATTTCTTCTTGAAAAGATTCAGCATTTACCACTATTTCATCATTTAAGTTTAAATTAAAGCCGGTTTTAGTTATAACTTGGTTATTTACAGAGACTAAACCATTTTTGATAAGTTTTTGAATATATGTTCTATTATAATCTAAATTAGTACTTAAGAATTTATCTAGCCGGATGTTTTTTAGATTGCTTATTAACTTTTGCACCTTTATCTTCTCCTTTTATAATAGCAATAATGAGTAATATGACTCCAGTTACAATAGCAATATCAGCGATATTAAATATAGGATAATCATAACCAAAGATAGTAAAATCTAAGAAATCTCTAACATAGCCTAAAAACATGCGATCAGCAAGATTAGAGATGATTCCGCCTAAAGTTAGAGAAAAACCGATGGTGTTACGAGTATTTACTTTAAAATTGAACATAAAATGAATAAGAATCGCAATAGCTATAATAGAGGCGATAATAAAAATAAAACTTAGATTTGATAATATACTCCAAGCGCCACCTTCATTATGAGCAAGAGTTATGGCAAAAAAGTTCTTAATTATAACTACTTTATCATTTAAGTCAAAATAAATATCAATTATACTTTTTACGACTTGATCAATAATTAAAATAATGCTAGAAAGAATAAAAATTTTTTTACTCATTTTTGCTTCACCTTTATAAGTATATCATAAATTTATAATTCCACCAAGTAAATATTTAGTTTATAGTTCTACTAAAATAACATCTTCCCCTATTTTAACTATTTCTTTAATCGCAATATTAGTTTCATTACCATTTTTAAAAAGACGTCTAAAAAAGTGACGAGGGGCAACGACAAAATAATTTATTGAGCCTGTTTCAGTTACTTCAGCATCAATTATAATGCCTAAATGACGGCCATCTTTTATATTAACAACTATTTTTTGTTGGAGTTCACTTAAACGCATAAAATCACCTATTTAAGTATACGCGTTTTAAGTCTATTTAATCATTCTTTTAAGACTTAATATGGCATTTTTTTCAATTCTGGAGACTTGAGCTTGACTAATATGTAAAGAAGAAGCAATTTCCATTTGAGTTTTACCAATAATATATCTTGCCATTAAGACTTCTCTTTCTCGATCTTTTATTTTATTTAAAGCTCTTCTTAGAGAAATTAGCATATCTTTATCACTATTTAAATCTTTTTTATCCGCGAGTTGATCCATTAAATATATAGTATCACCACCATCGTTATAAATGGGTTCATATATACTCATTGGTTCTTTTAAAGCATCTAAACTGCTGGCGATTTTGTATTCCGGAATATTTAGTTCTTTACTTATTAATTCATTAGATGGTTCTTGGCCATATTTATTAAAATAAGACTCTTTAAAGTTAATTATAGAGTAGGCTAGATCTTTAGTACTCCTGCTTATTCTTATACTCGTATTATCTCTTATATAACGTTTTATTTCCCCTAAAATTAAAGGAACAGCATAAGTTGAAAGCTTTAAATTATAAGATAGATCAAAGTTATCTATGGCTTTAATTAGGCCAATAACTCCCACTTGAAATAAATCATCCATATTATAATTTCCTTTATTAAAACTTCTTAAAATACTTAAAACTAATTTTAAATTACCATTTATTAATTCTTCTTTAGCACTATTATCACCATTATGATATCTTTCAAATAGTTTAAGCATTTCTTCACTGGTTAATACTTTAAGTTCACTAGTATTAATACCGGTTATATCTACTTTATATCGAGCCATTTAAAAAAACTCCTTTCCTTTTATTTATGGGTAAAAAGAGTTTCTTTTATTCATTTATTTAGAAATTATAAGGATCTACATTGATTTCTAGATAGACGTCTTTATTAGAACTAAAAATCTTATCTAATTCTTTTATAGTGGGTTTTAAGTTGGGATCAAAACGATATTTAATAGTTATATTAAAGCGATAGATGTTTTTTAGTTTAAAATTAAGGGCTGTTGAGGGGCCTAGAATAATGCTAGTTTTATCGAGTTTAGTTAAAAGATAATGGGCTACTTTGGTGGCGCTTGAGCTTGCTAGGTTATAATCTTTACTGCAGACTTTAATATTTATTAAATAATAATAGGGAGGATATTTTAGTTTTTGACGGATTAACATTTCATTATTATAAAAAGCCATATAATTATTTTCGGAGACATTTTTAATGGTGTCATTATCGGGATTAAAGGTTTGGATTATGACTTTTCCGGGTTTTTTGCCTCTTCCTGCTCGACCGGATGCTTGAAGTAAAAGAGCAAATGTTCTTTCACTACTTCTAAAATCAGGGATATTTAGACTAGCATCGGCATTGATAATTCCAACTAAAGTGCAATCGGGGAAAT
Organism: uncultured Bacilli bacterium; assembly: GCA_947593275.1. Classification (GTDB taxonomy): domain Bacteria; phylum Bacillota_I; class Bacilli_A; order RF39; family UBA660; genus Caccenecus. The sequence goes on along the minus strand of CANQDN010000092.1, from coordinate 668 downwards.
CTAGGCCTTTACTGATCATTTGAGTACCAATTAAAATATTATATTCTTTATTACTAAAAGCTTCAATTATTTTATCATGAGCGCCTTTTTTGGTAGTTGTATCAGCATCCATACGAATTATTTTGGCAGATGGATATTTTTTTTTAACTATTTCTTCAAGTTTTTCAGTGCCTAAACCAAGATATGTTAGGCTTTTTTCATGGCATTTGGGGCAAATATCATCCTTTATTTTGGTATAGCCACAGTAATGGCAACGAAGAGAATTGGATGTTTGATGGTAAGTTAGAGATATTTCACAATTAGGACATTTATAGGTAAAACCACAGTTACTACAACTTATAAAGGTAGAATAACCCCTTCTATTTAAAAGTAAAATAATTTGTTCATCACGCATTAAAGCTAAATTAATATTTTTATCTAATTCTTCACTGATAATAAAATTTCTTTTTTTTAGTTCTTTTTCCATATCAACAATTATAGAAGTTGGTAGTTTTTCATTTATCCGTTTAGTTAAAGTAATAAGGGAATAAACATTTTTGCTTGCTCTAGCCATTGATTCAAGACTTGGAGTAGCACTTCCTAAAACTAAAGGACAATTATGATATTCACTTCTTTTTAAAGCTATATCTCGGGCATGATATGAGGGAGTATTTTCTTGTTTATAGGTA
>CANQDN010000091.1 GCA_947593275.1 uncultured Bacilli bacterium | reverse complement strand
ATAAAAAGTGGTACTTTGTAAAGAAATTTCGTTCGACAGAAATCGACACTAGATTATTTAAGATATTTAGGTTCATCGATTCTACCTAACAAGTAATCAGCAGAAATCTTATACTTTTTACATATAGCATAAAGATAAGCTGTTGTTAAAACAGTTTTACCATTATCACAATTACTTATGAAAGAGTGTGAAGTTTGTAAAAAATTAGCAAGTTTTTCTTGCGTTACTTTATTTTCTTTTCTAAATTCTTTAAATCTTTCAGTAAACAATTTTTTATTAATATCTTTTTTACTTAAATTATATTTCTTTCTTTTAGTTAAATTAAATAAATAATCTATTGATATATCAAAATAATTACATAATGCAATTAAATGCTTTAAAGGTAGTATTCTATTTTGCAGTTCATAATCTTTATATGTACTTCTTTTAATATTTAAATAATCTGCTACATCTTGTTGGGTTAAGTTTAAATCAAATCTAAGATCTTTTAATAGTTCTGTATAATCCATAAATATCACCTATATAAATCCATTTTCTCATTTTATTTTAAAATTTTTAAAAATGGCGACATATATGACAAAAATTATTGACATTTGACGTATACCGGATTATAATTTTAGTATAAGTTAGAAATTTCTAATATGATTGATAATAGGAAGAAGGAAGATAATTGAAATATGAGAAAATAAATAAAAATTATACTAAAATTATAGTTATTAGTTTAACATTAATAATAATTATTGGAAGTGTATTAGTACTAAATATCACAAAAGCAAAGTATAAAACGACAGTTAGTGTACCAATAGTTAGTGGGACAGTTAATTATTCTGGTGGTTATGATTTTAAAGTCATGGCTTTATACCAGCAGAAACTTGAAGACAATGAGCCTGTAAAATGTATAGGTGATAGTGATGATTGCTACGAAGAAATAGAACAAATGCCTATTGGTGATTATGAAATAAATACATCTAAAAGTTATTGTACCATGGATGGTGAAACTAAAGATTATAGTAAATTAGTTACAATAAATGGTATACATTCCATCAAAAACTTAAATAAAAATGAAAAATGTTATTTATATTTTGATATAATTAAAAATCAAACATCAGAAGATGTATTAGCTAACTTAAATAAAACAACATGTGATGATACACCTTTGTTTAATAAAGAAGATACAGATGAACATTTAAAAGATAATAAAACTTGTTTATATAAAGCAGAAGATAATTTTGGAGATACATATTATTTTCGGGGCAAAGTAAAAGATAATTGGATAAAGTTTGGTACTGATGAAAGTGGCATACCTATATGGTGGCGGATCATTCGAATCAATGGTGATGGCAGTATAAGAATTATTTATGCTGGAACTGGAGAAGATGCATCCGGTTTAATATCAGAAGATGGTTATTTAGTAAATACAGCAAGTAGCCAAATTAGTAAAGTTGCTTTTAATACTCTGTCTAATTATAGTAAATATGTGGGATATTTTTATGGTGAAGCTGATAATGGTAATTTACATACTAGTAATGATAAGCCAAGTAATGCTTATACAGAATTAGAAAATTGGTTTAATTCTAATTTAAATGATGAGTGGGCAAATGGAGCCGGGAAAATAGATCCCAATGTTGGCTTTTGTGGAGATAGATCTAATAGTAAATCTGAAACTTCTTCATGGAGTGAAGGCATGAGTGATGCATATCCTTCATCTTTATCTGGATCAACAGCAGTATATTTTGGAGCATATTCAAGACTAAATAAAAATAAACAGCCGACTTATATATGTGGAACAAGAGGAAATGAAAATAATGATTATTATACATATAAGAACTCAGAAGGTTTAGAATCAAAAATGGAAGAACTAATATTAGGAAATCGTAAATTAACATATCCAATAGGACTAATAACCCTAGATGAAGTTTATTATGCAGGAGGATATAGTTCTGATAATAGATTTTATTATTTATATACAAATGAATATTATTGGACAATGTCTCCTTGTGGTTTGAATAGTTCTGCCGCTCGTATGTTTAGGGTAAATGGCCCAGGTAGTCTTGGTGGACGAGATCTTACAAATCCTAATGGTTTGCGTCCAGTAATTAATTTGAAGTCTAGTGTAAAGCTTTCAGGTTCAGGCCTCTACACAGACCCATATGTAGTAAAAAATATTTAATCTTGCTTACATTGCTTTTCTAACTTATTTATATGTAGGCAAGAATAAAAAACTTCATTGCAAGGACTCTTTCCTTGCTTTTTTTAATAAAAAACCACCCCATATTTAAACTTTTCTGTCTATTTTATGTCAAATATAAGACCTTTTATTGCTTATCATATAAAATTTTTGTTATAATCTATTTGTGACTATGAAAAGGAGGCTTATATGGCTAAAAAATATGTATACCTTTTTAGTGAAGGTAATAAAGACATGAGAGAATTATTAGGGGGTAAAGGTGCTAACTTAGCAGAAATGACCAATATTGGTTTACCTGTTCCTCAAGGTTTTACAATAACTACTGAAGCTTGTACACAGTATTATGAAGATAATCGCGAAATTAATGCCGAAATACAAAGCCAAATTAATGAGTATATTGTAAAAATGGAAGAGATTACTGGTAAAAAATTTGGTGATAAAGAAAATCCTCTTCTTGTTTCAGTTCGTTCTGGTGCTAGAGCATCAATGCCTGGAATGATGGATACTATCCTTAATTTAGGTTTAAATGAAGATGTAGTTAATGTTTTAGCAGAGAAGAGTAATAATCCAAGATGGGCTTGGGATTGCTATCGTCGTTTTATTCAAATGTATTCTGACGTAGTTATGGAAGTAGGTAAAAAATACTTTGAAGAATTAATCGATCAAATGAAAGCTAAAAAAGGCGTTAAACAAGATGTTGAATTAAATGCTGATGATTTAAAAGAATTAGCTACAGAGTTTAAAGCTGAATATAAAAACAAAATAGGCGAAAATTTCCCAGATGATCCAAAAGAACAATTAATGGGCGCGATAAAAGCTGTATTTAGATCATGGGATAATCCTCGAGCTAACGTTTATCGAAGAGACAATGATATTCCTTATTCTTGGGGTACCGCAGTTAATGTTCAATCAATGGCTTTTGGTAATATGGGCGATGATTGTGGTACAGGTGTTGCATTCACAAGAGACCCTGCAACTGGTGCCAAAGGTTTATTTGGTGAATTCTTAACTAATGCTCAAGGTGAAGATGTCGTTGCGGGTGTTAGAACTCCAATGAAAATCGCGGAGATGAAAGAAAAATTCCCTGAAGCCTTTAAACAATTTGAAGAAGTATGTAAAACTCTAGAAGATCATTATAGAGATATGCAAGATATGGAATTTACTGTTGAACATGGTAAATTATATATGCTTCAAACCAGAAATGGTAAAAGAACAGCTCAAGCAGCTTTAAAAATAGCTTGTGATTTAGTCGATGAAGGAATGCGTACTGAAGAAGAGGCTTTATTAATGATTGATCCTCGTAACTTAGATACATTATTGCATCCTCAGTTTGATCCTAAAGCCTTAAAAGAAGCCGAATCTATAGGAAAAGGTTTAGGAGCATCACCAGGAGCAGCTTGTGGCCAAATTGTCTTTACCGCTGAAGATGCTGAAAAATGGCATAAAGATGGTAAAAAAGTTATTTTAGTAAGACTTGAAACTTCACCAGAAGATATAACTGGTATGAAAGCAAGCCAAGGAATATTAACAGTTCGTGGTGGTATGACTTCTCATGCTGCCGTAGTTGCTCGTGGTATGGGTACTTGTTGTGTCTCAGGTTGTGGCGATATTGCTATGAATGAAGCTAAGAAAGAATTTACTCTTGCTGGTAAAACTTTCCATGAAGGTGATGTAATTTCTATTGATGGCTCAACTGGTAATATTTATGATGGAGCACTTCCAACAGTAGACGCGACAATCGCTGGTGAATTTGGACGAGTTATGACTTGGGCCGATAAATATCGTCGCTTAAAAGTTCGAACTAATGCGGATACTCCAACGGATACTAAAAAAGCTGTTGAATTAGGCGCTGAAGGAATTGGTCTATGTCGTACTGAGCATATGTTCTTTGATGAAGAGCGTATCCCAGCCATTAGAAAAATGATTTTATCTGAAACAGTAGAACAAAGAACCGAAGCTTTAAATGCTTTAATACCATTCCAAAAAGGTGACTTTAAAGCTATGTATAAAGTACTTAAAGGTTTACCAATGACAGTTCGTTATTTAGACCCACCTTTACATGAATTTTTACCAAAAGAAGAAGCTGATATTATTGCTTTAGCTAAAGATATGAATGTTTCTGTAGAGCACTTAAAAGCTAAATGTGCTGAATTACACGAATTTAATCCAATGATGGGACATCGTGGTTGTCGTCTAGCGGTTACTTATCCAGAAATAGCTAAAATGCAAACTCGGGCTTTAATGGAAGCTGCAATAGAAGTTAAAGAGGAAGATGGTTATGACATTGTTCCTGAAATTATGATTCCTCTTGTTGGTGAAGTAAAAGAGTTAAAATTTGTTAAAGATGTTGTAATTGCAACAGCTGAAGAAGTAAAGAAAGAAAAGAATTCCGATATGGAATATCATATTGGAACAATGATTGAAATTCCAAGAGCGGCACTTACAGCCGATAAAATTGCGGAAGAAGCCGAATTCTTCTCATTTGGAACTAACGATTTAACTCAAATGACTTTTGGTTTCTCACGTGATGATGCTGGTAAATTCTTAGGAGCTTACTATGAAAATAAGATTTATGAGCAAGATCCATTCGCTAAACTAGACCAAGTAGGTGTAGGACAGTTAATCAAAATGGCTGCTGAAAAAGGAAAAGCTACTAGACCAAATATTAAACTTGGTATTTGTGGCGAACATGGTGGAGATCCATCATCTGTTGAGTTCTGCCATAATGTTGGTTTAACTTATGTATCTTGTTCACCATTTAGAGTGCCTATTGCAAGACTTGCT
>CANQDN010000090.1 GCA_947593275.1 uncultured Bacilli bacterium | reverse complement strand
CTTTTAATAAGACTGTGTTTTTCCTCTTCCTCTTTTGCATTATTATACCAATTATATTTATATATAAATATAATTACAGAAAAATTAAAAAAACTATCAAACGATAGTTTTCCAATTTTTCGGTTTAAGTGCAAATATTAATTAGTAGTTGTTTGTTGACCTTGTGTACCTCTTGCGACAACTTTTGCACTGTTATCTTTAACTTTTAAAGTAATTTGTATATCAGGACTGTCAAGACTACCGGAACCCTGTTGTTGTGGTGAATCTTGGTTTGGATATTGAACAACTAAATAATAATATTTGTTTGTAGTTGTTTGAGTATCTAATGTTCTGCTACTTAAAGGGTTCGTTTCTTTTTGCCCAGTAGGGTCACATAAAGTTTTATCACAAGTTTGGATAGATGTTTCGTTACCTTCTGAACTTGTTCCTTCTCCAACAACAGTACTAGAATCTATTTTTCCGGTTCCACCATTTGCATGTTCAAATTTGCCATAGGCAATCATACTTCCACTAGTCAATGTTTCTTTTTGACTTGATTCCAATGTACAACTAGTTTTTTCTCCAGCTGTTCCACTATTGTTATACCAGTAATGAGTTTCACCAGGAGTAGTAGTTGTATCCATAACTATTTTACATTTAGGATCTAAATTTTCCGTAAGCGGAGTTGTAGTCATGTACAATGCCCAATATAAATCAGTGTCAGTTTTATTAGTATAGTCAAGCTCTAAATCAAAAGTAAGATCATATTCTCCATCACCTTCTTTTGTAAGCTTCGCTTCAGATCCGAAAACTGCAAGACCACCTGGATAATTTAAGTAAGTATGTTCCAAACTTTTACCCGTAAAAGTAAAAGTAGTGTTACCTAACTTCGCTGTAGTTACATCACCTGTCCCAGATCCAGTTTGAGTACCTGTAGTCGTTGCGGTATAATATGCAAAAGTAGCACCAACAACAGCAACTAAAAGAGTGGCTACAGCGATAACTGTTAATAAGACTGTGTTTTTCCTTTCCATTTTATTTATATATATTTAATATATATAATATATTGCTATTTTATATAAAATATGTTAGTATATAAACATTAAAAAAGAGGTGTTTTCATGTCTCAAACAAGCATAATAAATGTTAATGTACCCAAAGAAGTAAAAGATGAAGCTAACATAATTTTTAATAATTTAGGTTTAAATATGAGTACCGCCATTAACATATTTTTAAAAAAAGTCATTTATGAAAGGGGAATACCCTTTGAAATTAAAGAACCAAAACTTAATAAAAAAGCTCATATAAAAAAATAATTTTTATTCTATCTTGTAAAAATTACTTTTTTATTATAAAATAAAAGAGGTGATTCAAATGGGGCAAGTTTATGATCATGTAACTTTATATAAAAAGAAATTTCCCGGAGGAGTAACTTGGTGGCGTTTAAAAAAACACAGCAAAGTAATTGAACAACACTTAAATCCCGGTGAAAAAGTTTTATATGCCTTCGCTGGCCAAAAAAACGACAAATTCTATGATTTAACCTCAACCGCTGTAATTGCCCTTACTAATAAACGAATTTTAATCGGTCAAAAAAGGGTCGTATGGGGCTATTTTTTAAGTAGTATTACTCCTGACTTATATAATGATATGCAAGTATATCAAGGTTTAATTTGGGGTAAAATAACCATTGATACTATAAAAGAAGTAGTAGTAATTACTAATCTAGCAAAAGATTCTTTAAGAGAAATTGAAACCGAAATAACGGAATTTATGATGGAAGAAAAGAAAAAATACGCTCTAAAACTTAAAGAAAGTGAATAAAAATGCGCAAATTAAAAGTTTTTCAAATATTATTAGTAGTTATTTTTCTTCTATTTTTAATATTTTTATTTTTACCTAAAAATTATACTAAAAAATATTCTCTAAATAATGTCGAAATAACCGAATCTTACGACAAAACTCGTCACAGCTATTACTTTACTTTTAAATATCAAAATGTTTATTTAGACATGTTATTTAATTCTAAATATAAAAATAATCGCAAGTTTATTGAAGACCTTAAAATAGTCTCTGATAATAATGATTTTTGTCTTATCCCAAGTGGTAAAACCTTCCAGTTTTATCCTGTTTGTTATGAAAATAATAGTGTTGTTCACTATAGTCTAATAACTAACTTAAAAGATTTACTACCATCTACTCTATATAATAAACCAAAACTCTTAAAAACATATAAAGATATTGATATATATAACCAAAATTATAACTATTATCTTTGGAACTATGATGGTTTTTATCATATAAATTCTAAAGAAACTAAAAAAATCGATCTATTTGAAAAAGAAGAATACACTATAAATTTAATTGGTTATACTAAAGATTATTTAGTAATCGCTGATTATGATTCTAATTATACTTTTAATAATTATTATACTATAACTCTTAAAAATGGTAAATTAAAAAAACACAGTCTAGATCGTTCTATCTATTTTGATAGTTATTTCCCAGGTTACCTAAAAAATAAACTTTATATTGTAGATTCTAAAGAAAAAACTATGTATGAATTAAACGTTAAAAATGGTGATTTAGAAAAAATAAAAGCCAAAGTCTTAACTAACAATACCTGGAAAAACGCGAATATTAATACCATTATTAAAGAAAAACCTAAGTTTACTTATAATTCTTTATTTAACTATAGTTTAGAAGAAAATAACTTATATTTAACTTATTTTAAAAAAGATATACCTACTTTAATTTCTACTAATGTAAAAAGTATCATCCGGATTAAAGATTCTGATATCTTCTATTTAAAAGAAGATGATTTATATCATTTTAATCCCTATACTGGTGAAGAACTCTTATTAACTTATTTTGAATGGAATTTTAATTATAATAATATGATTTTTATTGATTAACCAAATTATGCTTTTATCATATCTTATACTAGGAGTGATAAAGTTGAACGAATCTTATTTTACATATTATACTATAGAAAAGGGCGATAATTTATATGAAATATCTCGCAAATATAATATTAATCCTAAATTACTCGCAGCTATAAATGGTATTAAAGATAATGAATATATTTATCCCGGAGAAGAGCTTATGATCCCTAAAAGTGGTTATAGCTATTACATAACTGGTGAAGGAGATACCCTAAATGGTGTAAAAGAGGCTTTTAGAGCTAATATGAACACTTTATTAGAACAAAATAAAACAATCTATTTATTACCAGAACAATTATTAGTATATAAAGATTAAGACATTAGTGTCTTTTTTTCTTTATTTATGATATAATTAACAAGTAAAAGGGGGATAATATGCCAAGAGAAGGAATTGTTTTAATTGTTAAAAGAAATATAGTTGATTATATTTGGAAAAGTGCTAATTTAGAAGGCATAAATGTAACCTACTTAGAAACTAAAAATATCTATGATGGTGGTATTGTAAATGGTCTTACAGTGGATAATATTATTGCAATTAATAATTTAAAATATGCTTGGGAATTTATCCTTGAAAATCCCCATATTAACTCTGATTATAAAACTTTACTTGAAATCCATAAATTAACTTGTGATAAATTAGTTTTAGATGTTAATTTAGGAAAATTAAGAACTACTCCTGTAAATATTGGAGGAACTAAATGGCAGCCAGCTTTTCCCTTTGAAACTAAAATAAAGGAAGAATTAGATTTATTATTAAATGATGAAACAAAAAGTAAAACAGAAATAGCTTTAGAAATAATGCTTTATATTATGCGTAGTCAAATGTTTATTGATGGTAATAAAAGAGTAGCTATGTTATTTGCTAATAAAATAATGATCGATAATGGCTGTGGTATTATATCTATATCTCAGGAAAATCAACCAACCTTTTTAGAAAAACTAATTAAATACTATGAAACAGGTGATAATAAAGATTTAAAAAACTGGTTATATGAAACAAGTATAGACGGTTTAAACTTATAAAGACTTTAAGTCTTTTTTCTTTTTAAAAATACTTGAAAAAATGTTAATAATATTGTATGATAAATATAAGTTAGAAAAATATATGATATTATGATATGTTTTGTCGAAGTTAATGCAAAAACAAAATATATCATATATAATGGGAGAGAGTAAAGGAGAAAAAATTGCAATGAAGACTATAAGTAGAGTATTATTAATGGGAGGATTATCTTTCCTTTTAGTAGGGGGATTATCTTTTAAGAAGGAAAAAGAGTATATCTTAAATGATAATATAAAACCAAAAGAATATAATAGTATAGCTATGTATACTGTTGATGGAGAAGTAGAAACAAAAGTAAATGAAATGCCTGTAGGTAATTATACTATAGATACAAACAGGAGTTATTGTGTCTTAAAAGGATCAACAGATCATGATAACCAAGCTGTATTAAAAACCAATGAAAATGGAGAGCATATAATAGGAAATTTAGCACCTGAAGAAAGATGTTTTGTATGGTTTAATAAAGTACCTACAGGGGGAGACGCAATAATAGAAAATTCAAATTTAATAGAAGAAACTCCCGATTTTAATAAAACAGCTTGTTCTAGTTGTGATGATGATAAATCAGGATTATATAAAACAGAAGATGATTTTGGAGATAGTTATTATTTTAGAGGGTCTGTAAGTGATAACTGGGTAAAATTTGGACAAACTTCTGATAATAACGATATTTATTGGCGAATCATTCGAATCAATGGTGATGGAACAATAAGACTTATATATGCAGGGACGAGCAGTAATGATTCTGCACCAAGTTCTACAGGTAGTGGAACTCAAATCAATACAACTTCTGTATGGGCAGTTGATAATAAAACATATAATAATAACATGTATGTAGGATATGAATGGGTATCAGGAAATATGCATGGTTATGGAACAACACCTTCACAAGCAACAAAAAGCAAAGCATTGCAAAATCTAAATACTTGGTTTAGCACAAATTTAGCTGATGAATGGAATAATGGTAGCGGAAGGATAGATTCAAATGCAGGTTTCTGTAATGATCGGAGTGGATCGACTAGTAGTGGCGCTTCATGGTCTGAAAGCATGCAAGATAGTGGAGGAACATCTACCACTACAACATATTATGGGGCATATTTAAGATTATATAGTCATAAACAACCAACATTAAAATGTAGTACAACTTATACTAATGGAGATAGTACTATTAATAAAAATAAGGATTACTTTACTTATACAGGAGCAACCGGAATAGATTCAACAGCGA
>CANQDN010000089.1 GCA_947593275.1 uncultured Bacilli bacterium | reverse complement strand
CCTTTGCCGGTGGGGTAAATGGACAGGAAAATAAGAATTATTGGCTATATACAAATCAAACTTATTGGACAATGTCTCCGTCTTACTTTGACACTTACGGCAACCTCGCTAGCGTGTTCTATGTGTATTCGAGTGGCATCCTCGCTATCTACTATGTGAACGAAAAGATTGGTTTGCGCCCAGTAATAAACCTCAAATCTTCTACTGAGTTTATTGGAACAGGCACCATCGATGATCCATACACAATAATAGATTAAACTTGCCTGTAGTGCTATTATATTATCTATAGGCAAGAAGCCATTCTTTATGGCTCTATGTTATAAGTAGAGAGTTAATCTCTACTTTGTTTATTTTTTCTTTTACTTAAAACTATCTTAAATAATATCTTTATGTTATAATAATTATGAGGTGTATTCTTATGAAGAAAAAAGAAGTTGTAGACTTAATAACTAGTCTATCATCATTAATAATATCATTTACTATTTTATTATTTCCTATATTTAAAATAAATGATCTAAAACTTGTTTTAACCATTATCTTTGGCTTTTACACAATCATTAAACTAACTGGCTTTATCATAATATTTAAAGAAAAAGACGTTGAAAACCTATTTACAAGCATTATATCTCTATTAATGTTAATCTCTCTTTATATTGGCTCTTTAACCACCAAAAAACTTGTCCTAATTATTCTCATATGGTTAGGCCTTATAAGTCTAGTTAAACTAAAAAAAGCCGACTTTTATCATGACCGCCAAAATAAAATGTGGATTTTAAGATTATTTATTTTATTTATATTTATTATAACTGGTTTACTTACTAGTTTAAATTTAATGTATGAAAGCCAAGTTCAAATCCTTATTATCACTTACTTTTTTATAATAAATAACCTACTAGACACCATTGATCCTCTAACTTCTTATTTAATGCGAGGCCACAAATGATAGTAATAAATGATTTTAAAGATTATGAAATACTCGATATGTCTAATGGTGAAAAACTTGAAAGATGGGGAAACATTCTTTTAGCAAGACCTGATCCCCAAATAATATGGCCCGAAAAAAAAGAAAATCTATGGCATAATATTGATGCTCACTACAAACGAAGTAAAACTGGTGGTGGCTCTTGGCAAATTTATAAAAAAATTCCTGAAAGTTGGAATGTCACTTATAAAGATTTAAAGTTTAATCTAAAATTAATGGGTTTTAAACATACGGGATTATTTCCCGAACAAGCCTATAATTGGAATCTAATAGAAGAAACCATTCTAAACGCTAAAAGAGAAGTAAAAGTCTTAAACTTATTCGCCTATACTGGAGCGGCTTCTATCGCTGCTTTAAAAAGTGGTGCCAGTGTAGTTCATGTTGATTCATCACGTGGCATGGTCGATTGGGCCAAAGAAAATGTCAAACTAAACAATTTAGAAGATAAACCCATTCGTTTTCTCGTTGATGATGTAAGAAAATTTGTCAAAAGAGAACTAAGACGTGGCAACAAATATGATATTATAATTATGGATCCCCCTTCCTTTGGTCGTGGTAATAAAAATGAAGTATGGACAATCGAAAAAGACCTTGCACCCTTAATTAAAGATACCATAGACCTCTTAAGTGCTGATCCTTTACTTTATATAATTAATTCTTATACTACTGGTTTAAATAAAATAATTATCGAAGATCTCTTAAATCTTTACTTATTACCTAAATATAAAGGCACAATTAAAAGTGAAGAACTATGCTTACCCGTTAAAGATAGTAACTTAATCTTACCTTGTGGAATAACTACTCATTTTAAAAAGAATTAAGTTAAAGTTATAAATAATTTTTTTGAACATATATTTAATTAGAAAGTTGAGGAAATTAAATATATGGAAATATTAAAAGTATCTAGTAAGTCTAATCCTAGTAAAGTAGCGGGCGCTATAGCTAATATTTTTAGAGAAAAAGGTAGTGTTGAAATCCAAACAATCGGCGCAGGTTCTCTAAATCAAGCCATTAAAGGAATTGCTATTGCCAGAGGATTTGTTGCTCCTAGTGGTGATAATCTTGTTGTAATCCCGGCCTTCAATGATGTTGTTATAAATGGTGAAGATAAAACAGCCATGAAACTTATTGTTACTAAAAAATAATAATTAATCTAAATAAGCACATCAAGTGCTTTTTAAATTGCTAAAAATAAATTAACATCTTGTAATAATCTTATTTATTTTATATAATTATAATAGGTGAGACTATGAACAAAGTTATACTAATAGATGATTTAGGTAATAAATATAACGCAAACATTTTATTTACTCTTTATGATCATATCTTTCAAAAAAACTATATTATATATTTAATAGATAATGATCTTCTTGCATCTTCTTATGAAAAAGAAAATGATACATATATTATTAATAATTCTCTAACAACTAAAGAATATGACATGATCGATAAAGCTATAATGGAAAAGTTGGGTGAAGCATATGCCTAATTATTATTTTACAACTGAACATAATCGTCGCGGCTTTTATGAAGTAACTGGAAACAAAGTTGCTATCCATGTCGCGTTAAAAGATCCCGATATTACAACTACTTTAAATAACTTTTTAAGAAGTAAAATAACTTTTCTAAATGTTGATGATAAACAAATCGTAGCTATTTTTGATGGCAAAATAAGAGTAGTATTTAATGCTGATGTATTTAACTATCATAATGATAAATATAATCCTCTAATCATGGAATTAGCTAAAAAAATAAAAAACACCCTCGAAATTAACTCTATTAGAAACTTTTTAAAAAAAGATGTCTTATATCGTGTTAATCGTCTAAATAATCGTGGTAAACTTATATTAACAGCTAGTCTAGGAACTGCTTTATTACTTGCCTTACCTTTAAAAGATGGCTTAGACTATAATCCTAAAGTAAATGCTCCAAAAAGTATTCCTACACCTAAAAACACCGCAACCATGCTTGCTTCTACTACTATCCCTGATAATACTTTAATTGTTGATGATGTACCTGTAGAATATGAAATACCTGAAAAAGAGGAAGAAATTGAAACTCTAGATGTTACTCCTATAAATGAAATTAAAGAAGAACCAATAGAACATGTAGAACCCATAAAAGAAGAAATACCAATAGAGCCTGTAATAGAAGATATACCTGTAGAAAGTAAACAAGAAACCAATGCTGTATCTTTAGATTTAGCCTTTAATTTAGGCACTAAAGGCGATTATAATAAATATGATAAAACAGTTATGTATATGGGCGATTATATCAATTATTATGCTACCCGTTGGGGTTTAGATCCCACTTTAGCTACTGCTCAAATAACTGGTGAAAGACCCTACATTTTAGAAGATGGTTCTTGTGATAATCCTTGTCAATTATCTAGTTTCTTTGCTAATTTTAGCTTTAAAGTACCCGTATATAACGAATCTGGCTTTACTGGAACTTATGATGAATTTACTACTACTAAAGAATCTATTAATACTCTAGAAGGTAATATTATGGCCGGTTTAGCGTATTTAAGATATTGTATAGATAAATCTGATAGTTTAGCAACTGGTATGTTTTTATATAATCAAGGAGATTCTTCACTTTCTATTGCTTGTAAGCACTATGGCTTAAATGAAGCTAATTATTTAGGTGATGAAAACTCTATCTCTGCTCGTGATCTAATCGTCAAATATTATAAAGATCAAAATAAAAAACATGGTAATCCCGAATATTTAGAAGATGTCTTTCGCTATTTAACTTTTGATGAAAATGGTACTCATAAGGCTAGTTATTATAAAGGAACTGAAAAAATAGAAATTGCAATTAATGATACTTTGTTATATAATAATACCCTAACGAGGTGATTTCTTTGCCAAGAATTGTTTTAATAACGGGTGCATCAAGAGGTATTGGTGCCTCTATCGCTGAAAAATTTTTAAAAAACAACGATATTGTTTATCTAAATTATAATAAAAGTGCCAAAGAAGCTTTATCTTTAGCTAATAAATATCCTAATGCTAAAACTATAAAATGTGATGTCAGTAAGGAAATAGAAGTCCAAAATATGCTTAATTTTATCGAAAAAGAATCCGGTAAATTAGATATTGTTGTTAATAATGCTGGAATCGCTATTGATACTCTAATAGAGGATAAAACTACAGATAACTTTAAAAATATTTTAAATGTCAATTTAATTGGCCCTTTTTTAGTCTCTAAATATGCTCAAAAACTCATGACTAAAGGCTCTATTATCAATATTGCTTCTACCAATGCTTTCGATACTTATTATCCCTATAGTTTAGATTATGATGCCTCTAAAGCAGGCCTCGTATCTTTAACGCATAATTTAGCCGTTCTTTATGCTCCCAATATCCGAGTAAATGCCGTTGCTCCCGGATGGATAAATACCCAAATGAATCAAAATTTAGATGAAAACTTTAAAAAAGAAGAATGTTCTAAGATTTTATTAAATCGTTTTGGTGAACCTGAAGAAGTCGCTGAATTAGTCTTTTTTCTAGCTAGTCCCGCTGCTAGTTATATTAATAACACTGTTATCCGTATTGATGGAGGATTTTATAGATAGGAGTAAATATGAAACCAAATATAGAAGAATTAATAAGTGAAGCCGAAATTAAATGTGAACCAATATTTAAAGAAATTAATCATAATGAATATTATTTTAGTAATCTTGTATTAGAATCTTTCCAAAAATATAATGTAAGTGAAAGTGATTTTAATATGACTACAGGTTATGGCTATAACGATTTAGGAAGAGATACTATTGAAAAAGTCTTTGCATCCGTCTTAAAAGGCGAAAAAGCTTTAGTTCGTAATCAATTTATCAGTGGTTCTCATGCTCTAACTGTCGCTCTTTTTGCTTTACTCCGTCCTAATGATACCATGTTATCTATAACTGGAAAACCTTATGATACTTTACATGAAGTAATAGGAATAAAAGATAATCCTAGTTCTCTAAAAAGTTTTAATATTAATTATGATCAAATAGATTTAAAAGATAATGAATTTGATATTCCCACCATTTTAAATAAATTAAAAGAAAAGAAAATAAAACTTATCGAAATCCAAAGAAGTAAAGGTTATTCTACTAGAAAAAGTATCAGTATTAATTCTATTAAAGAAGTAATCTCTAAAATAAGAGAAATTGATCAAGAAGTTTTAATTATGGTAGATAATTGTTATTGTGAATTTGTTGAAACTACATCCCCTTTAGAAGTAGGTGCAGATCTTATTGTTGGCTCTCTAATCAAAAACTTAGG
>CANQDN010000088.1 GCA_947593275.1 uncultured Bacilli bacterium | reverse complement strand
GACAATGATCTCTTGCTGTATAACTTAATGGTAAAACATCTTTTTTACATACCCTACATCTAAAACCTTCATCAATCATCTTAAACTTTTTATTATCCATAATACCTCTAATTAAACTTATAAATCTTCTGTACTAACCTATATATTGGTATAGCAACCACACTAGGCATATTACTCATATTAGCAACTATCAACTTACCTTTAAGTTTAGGATTAACTTTCTTTAAATAATCCCATAATTCTTCTTTTTTTTGCTTATTTTCTTTAGTTTTAGATATCTTAAGTAAAATAGTCGAAACTGCAAACATAATATCTAAATAATGAATTAAATACTTTCTTAAATTCTTATTAGATATTTCTAAAGGATCAAAAAAATCTAACATCATTTTATTAACTTTAATTTGTTGATCAATTCTTTCTATCATAATTTTTTCATTAACTGATTGATCATCTCTCCCAATAAAATACCGATAAAAAGGTACATTTAAATAATATATTGTCTTAACAAATTTTAAAGGATAATAAACATATATATTATCTACATAAAAAGTATGCAGAGGAAGTTGTAATTTTATATCTTTTAATAGTTTTGTTCTATAAATTACCGAATGCATAAGTAAATACTTACTAGCCCCAAATTTACCTACTTGATCCCAAGTAAAGATCGTATTTTCCGGTAAAATATTTCCATATTTTATTTCCTTTTGTTTTCCTTCTTTTTCATAAACATAATTAACTACCATTAAATCTACATCTATCTTTTTTAAAGTATCCATCACTTTCTTTAAAGATTTAGAATCTACCCAATCATCACTATCTACTACTTTAAAATACTTCCCAGTAGCTACTTTTAAACCGGCATTAACTCCACTTCCATGTCCCCCATTTTCTTTATCAATTACTTTAATAATATCCGGATATTTCTTTTCATAATCTCTCGCTATCTTAAGTGTATCATCTTTAGATCCATCATTTACAATAATTATCTCTATATTTTCTTTAACACTTAATATTGAATCTACTGCTTTATGCATATAATCTTGAGAATTATAACAAGGTATTACAAAAGATATTAATTTCATTTCTTCATTCCTTCTCTCTTTGCTTCTTTTAAAGCTAAAACCATCTCTTTATATATTACTTTATTTATTTTATTTTCTTTTTCTGTTTTCTTTAATAATTTCTTAACTTTCTTTAAAGGATAATAAAATAATTTAAAATCCCCATCTCTTTCTACATCATCTAAATTAGTTTTACTAATATCAAACTCTAAATCATCTTCTATTAAATAATAATATATTTCAATACTTCTATTATGTCCTAAAACTGGATAATCTCTTAAATAATACTTAATTCCAAAAAAAGGACTACAATCGATATTTATTAGAATTCCTGTTTCTTCTTTTACTTCTCTTATTAAAGTCTCTCTTAAATCTTCATCATTTTCTTTATGTCCCCCTGGAAACTGCACTGTTCCATAACTTTTCGCAAGCATTATTTCTTTTTTACTATTAAGTATTAAAGCTTTAACACGCACTACATAATCATCTATTTCATCTTCTTTTAATTTTGTTTCATTATATATTTTAACTTTCATACCACATCAATTATATCTTAACTTATATTTTAAAAATATGCTAGCACAAAACATTAACTTTACACCATTTATTTTAAAGAAAAACACAAATAATAATTGCATTTAATTTATTTACTTGCTATAATTAACTCATGGCTCGTTGGTGAAATGGTTAACACATTGCCCTCTCAAGGCAACATTCATGGGTTCAAATCCCATACGAGTCACCATTTTAGATTATAAATTCCCTTAAAATAAGGGTTTTTTTATAGTATTTTTTACTCTGATTATTGATTTTTACTCTCATTTTTACCATTTCGGGGTAATTTTTACAACATAAAAATGAATTGCAACAAATAGTTTTGCAATAGCTAATAAAACCATTTATTTTGAGAAACTAACAATAAAATAAAAACTATAATAACTAAAACAAAAAAACATTTATTTTTAGTATTTTTTATGGTATTATTATTTTATAAAAAGAGCACTAAAATAAAACATTTTAAATTTTAGATTACAGTAATTCTTATAAATATATAAAAAAGATAGTGATAAATGAAATAATAATAGTTAGGGGGTGGTTAAATTGAGTGTTAGCACTAAGATTAATAAAATTGATATAGCCTGTAATAATTTTAAGAAAGTGCATATAAGTGGTGATCCAAAGTTTAATAAACTAGATGAGTGGTTAGAAAAAGAAAGTAACATATTTCAAAATGAGTTAATTCATAGCGGAAAAACATTCAAAAAATTAACTCGTGGTCAAGTAATAAAAGTAGATTTTGGTATAAACATTGGTTCAGAAATTTGCTATACCCACTTTGCTATTGTACTTAATAAAAATGATAGTATTTATTGCGATAGCATAACTATATTGCCAATAACTTCTAAATATGGAAAAAATCGTGTAAATATTGGAAAATTACTTCATAAAATATATCCAAATTCAAAAAAATATAATTTAACTTGCTATGTTAATCTTACACAAATACGCACTATTAGTAAAACAAGAATATTTCAAGATAAAAAAAATTATATATGCAGTAACAATATTTTAGATAAAATTGACAAAAAAATTGTTGAAAATTATACAAATATTACAATAATTTAATAAATCCATGTAGTAAATTATTGATTTTTACACGAAAATATGGTATAAGTATATTAATCAATTATTTGATTATTTTGTCCTTTAACGGACACCCCAGTTTCTTTTGAAACTGTAATTAGCCCTTCACGGGCACCTAGATACCATATTTGGTATCTTTTTTTGATTAAATCACATTTATATGTGTTTTAATAAATTTTTACAAGAAAGGAGTGTGAAGTTTGAAAATGAAAATATGTCCAGATTGCAAAAAAGAAGTTAGTAAATCTGCTAAAACTTGCCCTAATTGTGGTAAAAAACTTAAAAAACCTATTTTTCTATATGTAATATTAGGAATAATTGTTCTTGCTATAGTTGGCGGTATTATATCTTCTAAAGAGGAAAAACAAAGAAAAAAGGATTTTAAACAAAACGAAGTTGCTACTTATAAAGATGTTGAGTATTCAATTGTTAAAGTTGAAAAAACACAAGGTACTAATGAATATTTTAAACCTAAAGATGGCTACGAATATGTAAAAGTAACTATAAAAATTGAAAATAAATCCGATGAAAAAATATCTTATAATGCCTTAGATTGGGCTATGGTTAACTCAGATGGCGTTGAGGATAAATGGGGCTCAATAACTTTAGATGATGATATTGCATTAAATAGTGGTGATTTAAATGCTGGTGGAAAAATTGAAGGTGTATTAGTTTGGGAACAAAAAATTGGTGATAACAACTTAAAATTAAGATATTATGACACAATTATAGACGACAACTATTCAATTCAATTCACTTTAGATAATTAAAAAACATGTAAAAATGTCAATGATGTTAAACCAAATTATAAAAAATTGAGTCAATAATAATTGAGTCAATTTTTTTAGCGAACTTTATCACCATTTAGTTTATAAACCCTTTAAGGGTTTTTTATTTTCTTAAAACTAAAACTGCATCTTTCCCCTGTTTAGTATTATCTACCCAAATTAATTCTTCTCTTAATAATTCTCTATCTGTAAGATCTGTACCCCCAATCGGATGCATATCATAAGCATCTTTTTTCTTATCCCAAAACTGATAAATATATGTTGCTAGTATTAACCCTTTAGGTTTTAAAGCTTTTCTTAAAGGCCTATAAAGCTTCATTAAACCATCTCTATCTCGAACCGGATGATATTCTAATGCATTAGAACATATTATTAAATCATAACTATCTTCATAAGCTTGATATATATCTCTATTTTTAAATAAAATATGCATATCATCTATATAATTAACTACTCTATTATAATAGACCTCACTTTGTAAATACTTGTTATACTCTCTTATTTCTTCTAACTTATAATAATAATCCTGAGTTATTATTCTAATAAGACTAATCTTTCTTTTATATACCTCTTGCATTCTAAAATAATAATCACTAATATTCCTAAAAAAAGCCTGAAATTCTTGATCCATATTTCTAATAAGTAAATCCCATATCTTCCATTCCTTTTGTAAATCATAATTACTATCTTTAAATAAATAATAAATTAACTCAAAATATTCTTCATAATTAGCTACTTTAAACATTGCTTTTTTAAGCCCCAAAGCATAATAGAACGCTAAAGGATTAGTGTCCACTAAATGAACATTTAAAGCACCATTTAAAGCCAAATTAAATAAATGATCCCCACTACTACAAATCGTCAAAACTTGATTATCCGGCTTAATTTTAATCTGCTCTAAAACTCCTGCAATATTTTCATTTGTAAAAGCATATACCGGTAAATAAGAATTTATTTTTCTATTCTCTTTTAAAGTTGTTAATATTAATGTCTTCAATTGTTCTTCAAGCTTCACTTTTTTTCACCATTTAACTATTCTAACATCTAAAATTATAAAAAGAAAGCCTATTTATAGCTTTCTTTAAATATTTCTAATCTTTTTAACATTCTATTTTTCCCCAATATTTGCATAATATCATAAAGATTTGGTGTCATATCAAGTGTTGTTAAAACTACTCTCATAACAGTCGTAAAATCTGCAACACTCCCTTTATAATCCTCTGGATGTTCTTTATAATCTTTCATATCACTGGCATAACCCAATTTTTTACATAACTCTTTAATTTTATTAAACCATTCATCTTGACTATCTTTTTCATCATAATAATTATTTAAATATTCTTCCATGATTTCTATGATTTCTTTCTTATCATTAATTTTGCCAAAATGATATACTAATTCTTTATCCCAAGCTTCATCATACATATACCATGACTTATTAAATATTCCCGAATAATTCTCATAATCCTTCCGTGGTTTCTTTACTTCTCTTTCAATATTTAAAAATTTAATTGTTTCCTCTTTATATTTACTAATTAAATCATATATCTTTTCATCATATTTTTTAGCCCAAGTTTCATATTCGTGATATAAATCTTCGGCACTCATTTTAGAAATATAATTTTTACTAATATTATCTAACTTATCTAAATCAAATAATGCTCCACTAGGACTCATCTTTTTAGGACTAAAAGGAAACTCATAAAATGGTTTATCAGGATTATTAGTTCTCCATTCCTCAAAATTCGAATTAGCAATCGTAAGTACTGCATCTATAACCGCGATAGTTGGATAACC
>CANQDN010000087.1 GCA_947593275.1 uncultured Bacilli bacterium | reverse complement strand
CCATTAAATGAGAGTGGGGACGCTGTTACACCAATTAGTTTAGATAACAATGTTATTAATAATAATCCGGGTGTTATGCCTATAAATGATGTTGTAACTCCAGTTGAGGCTCCTGTAGCGCCAGCTATAACACCAGTAGTGCCACCAGTAAGTGGACCAGAAGAAGTAGCACCAATAAGTTCAAATTATAGTATTCCTGAGGAACCTATAGTTAAACCAATTGAAAATCCAACACCGATTATAAATACACCTTTAGAACCTGTTTTACCACCTGAGGAAAAACCAATATTAGTGGAAGAACCAGTTATAAATGAAACATATTATCAACCAACTGATGTTCTAGAAGCTGAAGAAGTTAAAATGCCAAATATAGATTTTGATGCAATTGCTAAAAGTATTTCAGCTGAATTAGATGAATTAGAGAAGACTAATAGTAATGTTAAAGTAACACCTATTAATGAAATAACAGGAAATACTCCGGTAAATAATTCTAGTTCAATATATGTAAATAAACCAGAGATGACTGTTCCGGTTACCCATATTGATCTACCAAAGAAAATAGATTTACCAGATAGAATTGATGAATAAGAGCCTTTTGGGGCTTTTTTTTAAAAATAAAATGGTAAATGGGGTTAAAATTGAGTAAAAAAAAGAAAAAAATGCTTTAAACACCTTGATTTTAAAGAGACTTTCTGATAATGTTAATATGTAAGGTAAATTTCCTTATAAACCAATTAGTTTTTGCAAGGGAGGTATATATTTATGTCAAGAACTGAATTAGTAGAATTTGCAGCAGCAGAAGCTGGAGTATCTAAAGCTGAAGCTGGTCGTGTATTAGATGCTTTATTAAAAGGAATCGAAACAGGACTTAAAAAAGAAGGCAAGGTTGCTCTAGTTGGATTTGGTACTTTCAGTGCTAAAAAACGTGCAGCACGTGAAGGAATTAACCCTCTAACTAAAGAAGCTATTAAGATTCCTGCTAAGACTGTTGCTTCATTCAAAGCAGGAAGCAAATTAAAAGATGCTTTAAACTAAAAGAAGCCTCTTAGTAGATACTTAGGTATCTACTTTTCTTTTGGAGAAAATTGTGTTATAATTACTCAGTATTAATAAGATTAATTGGAGGGAAAAAATGAAAAGTAAACAGAATATTTTAACTTATTTTATTGTTCCGATTATTTTGGTTATGGCTTTATTAAGTATTCAAGCTTTTTGTGATTTAGAGTTACCTAGTTATACTTCAAGTATTATAAATGATGGTATTGGTGGGAAAGGTATTAATAGTAATGTTCCAGAAGTTATTACTTTAGATATCTATAAGGGAATTGTTAGAATAAGTAATAATGATTCTACTATTAAGAATAGTTATAAGCTTTTAGATAAAGATAAATTAGAGGATAAAGAATATAAGAATTATATAAAGAAGTATCCTTTATTAAAAGAGGAAAATATATATATATTAAAAGATCTATCTAAAGATGAATTAGAAGAGTTAGAGAGTAAACTTGAAAAACCTTTAATTGTAGCAACTTTATATGCTTCTAATAATGAAAGTATAAAAGAGAGTTTAAATATTACTTTACCGGAAGATGTAGATCTTTTAAGTTTTATGTTAACACTTGATGATGAAGTATTTAATAAAATAAATGAGTATGTAATTAATAATATAAAATTAGATAATTCAATGTTAGAGCAATATTGTAAGTTAAGTATAACAGAAATATATAATAAAATTGGAATTGATATGGATAGTTATCAAATGAGTTTTATTATTCATAAAGGAATAGAAATGCTTTTAATAGCTCTTTTAGGAATGGTAATTGCTATAATATCAGGTTATTTTATTAGTAAGATAGCTGCGCGTTTAAGTTATACTTTACGGTTAAAAGTTATTAGAAAGATTATGGCTTTTAGTACAGCCGAATATAAAGAGTTTGGAGCGTCTAGTTTAATTACGCGATCAACTAATGATATTGAGCAGATAAAGATGTTTTCGATTATGTTTTTTAGAATAGTTGTATTTGCCCCTATATTAGGTATTGGAGCGTTTATTAAAGTAACTCATAATCCTTTAAATTGGTTAATTGGAGTTGCTTTAATAGCTATTTTTGTACTTATTGGTTTATTATTTGGTTTAGCTATGCCTAAGTTTAAAATTATGCAAAAATTAATTGATAAGATGAATTTAATTTCAAGAGAGATAGTTACAGGTATGCCTGTTATTAGAACTTTTAATACGGAAAATTATGAGAAAGAAAGATTTGATAAAGGGAATAGAGATCTAACGAATAATAATTTATTTGTAAATAGACTTATGGGTATTATGATGCCTAGTATGATGTTAGTTATGAATATTATAAGTATATTAATTGTTTGGTATGGATCTAAAGCGATTGACGTAGGTTCTTTAGAGGTTGGGACTTTGTTAGCGTTTATTACTTATACAATGCAGATTATTATGTCATTTTTAATGATTTCAATGGTTTCAGTGATGCTTCCAAGAGCAATGGTTTCTATTAAAAGAATTAGAGAAATATTAAATAAAAAGATTACGATTATAGAAGTAGATAATCCGGAAGAGTTTAATAAGCTCGAAAAAGGGGTTGTAGAGTTTAAGAATGTTAGTTTTAAGTATCCGGATGCAGATGAAGCGATGCTTAATAATATTAGCTTTAAAGCAACACCAGGGACAACGACGGCGATTATTGGTTCAACAGGATCAGGTAAGTCAACTCTAATTAATTTAATACCTCGATTTTTTGATGTTACAGAAGGAGAAATAGATGTAGATGGAGTAAATATTAAGAATTGTAGTATTAAGAGTCTTAGAGATAGAATTGGGTATGTACCTCAAAAGGGCGTTTTATTTTCGGGGACTATCGCGTCTAATTTAGAGTTTGGAAAAGAAAATATAAGTAAAAAAGAAATGGAAGAGGTTGCTAGGGTAAGTCAATCTTTAGAGTTTATTTTAAATAAAGAAGATAAGTTTAATAGTGTAGTAGCGGAAGGTGGCAGTAATGTAAGTGGAGGTCAAAAACAACGATTATCGATTGCTAGAGCGATTGCTAAGAATCCGGAGATATATATATTTGATGATTCATTCTCAGCTTTAGATTTTAAGACAGATCTTGCACTGCGCAAAGCTTTAAAGGAATATGCGAAAGACTCCACAGTAATTATAGTAGCTCAAAGAATAAGTACAATTATGAATGCAGATAATATAATTGTTTTAAATGAAGGGAAAATAGTTGGTAAAGGGAAACATAAAGATTTATTAAAAAATTGTAAGATATATAAAGAGATTGCTCTATCCCAATTAAAGGAGGAGGAGTTATAATGCATGGAAGAGGAACAGATAAAGCTAAAGACTTTAAGGGTACTTTAAAGAAGTTATTAAAACAGATAGCTAAATATAAGTTTTTAATTATTTTATCATTTGCCTTTGCAATTGGAAGTACTATTTTTGCCATAGTATCACCAAAGATATTAGGAAATGCAACAACAGAGATATATGTGGGAATAGTTGCTAAATTAAATGGGGTTGGAGGTATTAATTTTACTAATATTAAAAAGATTTTAGGTTCATTACTTATTTTATATATTATTAGTTCATTACTTAATTATGTGCAAAGTTTAATTATGACTGGTGTTTCTAGTAGAACTTGTTATGAATTAAGAAAAAAAGTATCTAATAAGTTAATGAAGTTACCTATGAGTTATTTTGATAAACAGAATACTGGGGATATATTATCAATAATTACTAATGATATAGATACTTTACAATTAAGTTTAAATGGGAGTTTAACTCAGATTATAACCTCGATTGTAACCATTGTGGGAATATTTATTATGATGTGTTCAATAAATGTAGTACTAGCAATTATAACAGCTTTAGTTTTACCTTTTGCATCAGTATTTGTGATGTTAATTGTAGGTAAAAGTCAGAAACATTTTATTAATCAACAGAAATTTCTAGCGGAAGTTGATTCAGAAGTTGAAGAAATGGTTGGGGGTTATACGGTTATTAAAGCATTTAATGCGGAAGAAAAGAGTATTTTAAAATTTGATCAAGATAATAAAGCATTATTTGATGCGGGATTTAAGGCAAGTTTTTTATCTGGGTTGATGCCTCCCATTATGAATTTTGTGGGTAATTTAAATTATGCGATCATTGCGATTTTAGGATCTATATATGCGATTAAAGGGAAAATAACAATTGGAAATATTCAAAGTTTTATACAGTATTCTAAACAATTTACGAATCCCATAAGTCAGCTTGCTCAAATATCTAATCAAATACAATCAATGATGGCAGCATCTGAAAGAATATTTAACTTTTTAGGAGAAGAAGAATATGTGGATGAAGGTAGTCTTACAACTGATAAAGTTAAAGGATATATTGAGTTTAAGAATGTTAAGTTTGGTTATGATGAAAGAGTTATAATTAAAGATTTTAGTGCTAAAATAAAGCCTGGAGAAAAGATTGCGATTGTAGGACCTACGGGAGCGGGTAAAACTACGATTGTTAAGCTTTTGATGCGGTTTTATGAGATTAATTCAGGAGAGATTTTACTTGATGGAAAGAATATTAAAGATTATAAAAGAGAAGAATTAGAAAGAGTATTTGCCATGGTTTTACAAGATACTTGGTTATTTAATGGAACTATTTTAGATAATTTAAGATATGGAAATTTAAGTGCTTCAGATAGAGAAGTAATGGATGCAGCGAAGACGGCTAGTGCAGATTATTTTATTAGAACATTAAATGATGGTTATAATATGATTTTAAATGAAGAGACAAGTAATATAAGCGGTGGTGAAAAACAACTTCTTACAATTGCCAGAGCAATACTTGCTAATCCGAAAGTTTTAATATTAGATGAAGCAACAAGTAATGTCGATACAAGAACAGAAGAGTTAATTCAAAAAGCAATGGATAAAGTAATGGAAGGAAGAACTTCGTTTATTATAGCGCATCGTTTATCAACAATTAAAAATGCCGATTTAATATTAGTTATGAATGAAGGTAATATTGTAGAAGTAGGTAATCATGAAGAATTACTGGCTAAAAAAGGATTTTATGCGAATATTTATAATTCACAGTTTGAAAAATAAAAAAGCTTGGTTAAGCTTTTTTTAAGTTATCTAAAATAGAAGAAGATAAATAAAGAGAGGAAGATACAATAAATAGAGAATTTCCAGAGTTTGCCTTTCTTTACGATGTTTGATAGCCATTTATAGGTTAGATAGGTTACAATTAAAGCACTTACTAAACCGGCTAGATAAGGGAGTAAAAGAGTGGTTAAATTGCCACTT
>CANQDN010000086.1 GCA_947593275.1 uncultured Bacilli bacterium | reverse complement strand
ATTAGAAAACCAGCGGCTTACTGTGGAATCGTGGGTTATAAACCTACTTATGGAATGCTTTCTCGCTATGGCTTATTTCCTTTTGCAAGTAGTTTAGACCACTCTGGGGTTTTAACAAGAAGTGTTGAGGATGCTGCGATTGTTGTTGATGCTATGAAAGGGATAGATCCTAATGATATGACTAGTTGGGATTCTTCTAAAATAAATTTAACTGAAGCTTTAAATGGTAATGTTAAAGGAAAGAAACTCTTTTATATTAAAGAAATAGTTGATTTAAAAAATTATCCTAATGCAAATTTGGAATTAAAAGAACATTTAGATAATTTCTTTAAAACTTTAGAAAATCTAAAAAAACTAGGGGTAGAGGTGGAAGAAGTAAGTATTGATCAGAATTTACTTAATGCGATTCCAGCTGTATATGTGGTAATATCCTGTGCGGAAGCAACCAGTAATATGTCTAATTTAACGGGTATAATCTATGGCCCTCGGGGTACAAGTCCTAAAATAAATGAAATGATAAAAGAACATCGAACTAAAGGTTTTTCACCTTTAATTAAAAGGCGTTTTGTAATAGGTTCTTATGTTTTACAGAAAGAAAATCAAGAGAGATATTTTATTAATGCGGCTCGAGTAAGAAGACTTATTGTAGATAAGATGAAAGAATTATTTAAAACTTATGATGGTTTAATTCTTCCGGTATCTAGTGGTCCTGCGAAATTCTTAAAAGATGATAATAACACGATTGATGAAAATACTAGTGTTTTAGAAGAACATTTACAAATAGGTAATTTTGGAGGTTTTCCTTCGATTACTATTCCTAATGGTTTTATTAATGATTTACCTGTAGGTATTAATATAACGGGTAATTGTTATGATGATGAAAATGTGCTTAATATTGCTTATGCTTTAGAAAGTACGATGAATTATAAAGGACAAATAGCAAGGGAGGTAAAGTAAATGAAAAAACAAATCGCAGTCATTGGTTTAGAGATGCATTGTGAACTTAAAAGTAATTCTAAAGTTTTTTCTTCGGCCTCAAATACTTATAGTGAAATACCTAATAGTAATATTGCTCCTTTAGATATGGCTTTTCCAGGGACTCTGCCAGTAGTTAATAAAAAATGTGTAGAAGATGCCCTTAAAATGAGTATGGTTCTTAATTGTGATG
Source organism: uncultured Bacilli bacterium (assembly GCA_947593275.1). Classification (GTDB taxonomy): domain Bacteria; phylum Bacillota_I; class Bacilli_A; order RF39; family UBA660; genus Caccenecus. The sequence goes on along the minus strand of CANQDN010000086.1, from coordinate 4,230 downwards.
TTCCGGAATTTATGTATTTTGATCGTAAAAATTATTATTATCCGGATTTACCTAAAGGATATCAGATAACTCAAATGCATGCCCCTATAGGTATTAATGGGAAAATTGAGATTGAAGTAGATAATAAATTGATTCCTGTTTATATTCATGATATTCATCTTGAAGAAGATAGTGCTAGTTTAGATCATTATTTTGATACATCCACGATAGATTATAACCGTTCGGGTGTTCCTCTTTTAGAATTAGTCACAGAGCCATGTTTTCATACTAAAGAAGAAGCGGCAGCTTTTATTGAACATATGATTAATGTTTATAGATATTGTAATGTAAGTGATGCGGATACTAAAAAAGGGCAGATAAGATGTGATGTTAATGTCTCTATTATGGATGAGGATGCAACAGACTTTGGGACTAAAGTTGAAGTTAAAAATGTTAATTCTATAAGTGGGGTTGTAAATACCATTGATTATGAAATAAAAAGACAAACTGAACTTAAAAGTAAAGGTCGCTATATGGAAGTAGAGCAAGAAACAAGAAGATATGATGAAGAGACAAATACCACGATTAGAATGCGAAGTAAAGTAGATGCGATTGATTATAAATACTTTGTGGAACCAAATGTTCCTAAGTTTAAAATAACTAAAGAATGGAAAGACAGTTTAAAAAAAGAAATACCTAGATTACATTTAGAAAGAAAATATGATTATATTAATAATTATGGTTTAAGTAGTTATGATGCAGGTATTTTAGTTAAAGAAAGAGCTATCGCGGATTATTTTGAAGAGTGTTTAAAACTCGGAATAGATGCAAAAATGGCGGCGAATTGGATAATTACTCAAATATTGGGTTATATTAATAAAGCAGAAATAGCTATTACGGATATTTATATGACTCCTAAAAGATTAAAAAATCTAACAGATTTAATAAATACTGGTAAAATAAGTTCTAAACAAGCAAAAGAAATATTTAATAAAGTAATAGAAGAACAAAAAGAAGTAAAAGATTTTATTAGTAATGATAATGCTCAAATAAGTGATAGAGAAGAACTTATTAAAATTATTGATAATATTATTTTAAATAGTGAGAGTCAAGTAGAGCAATATAAAGCGGGTAAGACTAATTTATTTGACTATTTTGTAGGTCAAGTAATGAAAGAAACAAGAGGTAAGGCTAATCCTGTTTTAACTAAAGAAATATTAAATGATAAGTTAAAAGGGTAATTAGAGGAGTATATGTATGCGTAGTAAAAAAGATTCTATTTTAATTATTACTTTAATTATTCTTTTAGTTATTTCTATTGGTTTAATCATTTATTTATTATTATCGAGAAATAATAAGAATGACATAGTTAATTATAAAGAAATAAATGGCGTAGTTATTGTTGCTTTTAAAGATTATGTTATTATTGAAAGTGAAGAAGGGGACTATTTAATAAATAATATTAAAGGGTTATATGAAGTTGGGGATGAAGTAAAATTTCAATATAAAGAGACGGATATTGATGATACAAGTAGTCCTAAAACTATTAAAGCTTGTGATGAAGAATTAATTAAGAAGATGCAGAAGAAAGATAATACTTTAAATAGTGATGTTAATGATAAAGAGATAGATTCTAATAAAGATCTATCAAATAATGAAGGAGTATCTAATAATACAACTACATCTAATCCAACTAATACTCAAAATAATCCTCCAGCAAGTGATGATGACTTAAATACTACTAGTGCGGATACGACGGTTTTAAATTATTTTCAAGAGTATAATACTACTATTAAATCTGGGAAAATAACTGATAGTTTAAAATCAGGATTTGTAACGATTGTGGATTTTCTTTTTTACAAGGGAACAATTAAGGGTTACACATTTAATGATTTAACTAATAGTGCTAAATTAAAAATATTAAGTATGGCTTTATATTTTGATAATAAAATAGAAGAATATTTTCCGGGTTATAAAGAAAGCATTAGTAATACTACTAGTAAAGTTTATACTACAGTAAAAAAAGAAGTTATAAGTCTTTATTTAACAATAACAACTAATATATGTAGCAATAATAGTGAATTATGTGAAAATGCTAAAAAAGGCTTTGGAGAACTTAAAAAGAACTTTAATCTTACTTGGGAACTATTAAAAGATATCGCGGGGGATGGTTTAACTAATTTAAAAAACTGGTATTTAATCTGGAGAGAAAGTTAAAAAGAGGTGCAAGAGCTCTTTTTTTTAAGTTTTAAGTGTGATATAATTAATTTTAGTAAAGGTAAGTTGATGTAGATGATATTTGGGAAGATTTTATATATTAGTGATAATATTGCACATGTGGAAAATATAAGTAAAGCTACTATAACAGTTGATTTAATGAATATTCATATTGTATTTGAAGAGAAAGACCAAAGAATTTTAGGGGAGATTGTGGAACTTAATGATACTGAAATAAAAATACGTTTTTTAGGAGAATTTATTGGAACTCGTTATGTTAATGGTGTTATTAGAAAACCTTTATTATCTAGTACTATTAGAGTTATAAATGGTGAAGAATTATTAGAGATTGTCGGTAAATTAAGTGATAAAAGCTTTGTTTTAGGAACAAGTGCAACCTATAAAGGATTTCAAATATGTCCAGATATTAACAGCTTATTTTCTAATCATTTAGCTATTTTTGGGAACTCTGGTTCAGGTAAATCTTGTGGAGTATCAAGAATAATTCAAAATATTTTTAGTAATCCTAAAATGACTACTTATAATGCGAATATGTTTTTCTTTGACGCTTATGGTGAATATAAGAATGCTTTTGGTTCTTTAAATAAAATTAATCCTAATTATAACTATAAATTTATTACAACTAACCCTCAAGAACCTACAGATTATTTACTTAAAATACCGGTTAATTTATTAACTTTAGATGATGTTGCCTTACTTCTTCAAGCATCAACTCACTCACAATTACCAATACTAGAAAGAAGTATAAAATACGCTAAAATATTTTCTAGTGAAGGGGAAGAAGTTACAAGATATAAGAATCATTTAATTGCGAAAGCTTTAATTGCTATATTATTTAGTAATATGACTACAAGTTATAAGAAAAATGAAATATTTAAAGTAATAGAAGTATGTCATACTAAAGAATTTAATTTTGACTCTGTTATTCCGGGGCTTGGTTATACGAGAAGTTTTAGTGAATGTTTTGAAATAGATTCTAATGGTAATTTTGGAGAATCAGTACTTATTACCGAATATATCTTAAAACATATTGATGAATCAATTGAAGAGATAAAAGTACCGGAAAAGAGCTTTTATACTTTAAAAGAACTGGCTAATGCCTTAGAGTTTACTTTAATAAGTGAAGGATTTCAAGGTAATCAAATAATGTATAATGAAGCGATGATATTACAGGTTAGATTAAATACGATTATAAGTGGACCGGTTAATAATTATTTTGATGGATCTAAATATACAAGTGTTGATGAATTTATAAATGAGTTATGTCAAAAAGAAGATGCTAGAGCTCAAATTGTGAATATTAATCTTGAAGATATTGATGATGCGATTGCAAAAGTAATAGTTAAAATTATTTCAAAATTATTGTTTGATTATTCTAAAGGATTGAAGGAAAGAGCGAGTGTTCCATTTCATTTATTTTTAGAGGAAGCCCATAGATATATTCAACAAGATACGGATACCTTTTTACTTGGTTATAATATATTTGATCGTATTGCTAAAGAGGGTCGTAAATATGGAGTAATGCTTGATATTATAAGTCAAAGACCAGTTGAAATAAGTGATACAGTTATTGCACAATGTTCAAACTTTTTAATATTTAAAATGACTCACCCTAAAGATATCAAATATATTGAAGAAATGCTTCCAAATATTAGTGCGGATGTTATTGAAAAGCAAAAAGTATTACAACCCGGGAATTGTGTAGCGTTTGGTTCGGCTTTTAAAATACCTATGATATGTAAACTAGAAATGCCTGATCCTATGCCATATAGTACTAACTGTAATGTATCTGGTTGTTGGAGTACTAGTAGAAGTAGTAATAATACGGGGGCTATGCCAGTTAATAATAATTATGTAACTGAAGGAGTTCCGACTAGTAATATAGAGACGGAGATTAATGCGCAAGGTAGTGTTCCAACGGGATATAGTTATTAAGTTGTTAAGATTTTTTGAAAATGTCAGTTTTTGTATTTTGCGATGCAAGTGAATTAGTAACAAATAAAGCCGAGCTTT
>CANQDN010000085.1 GCA_947593275.1 uncultured Bacilli bacterium | reverse complement strand
GTGATTCATGTCCTCGTTTAGTTCCGCTCGAAGACGCATATTGATATCCTACAAACCTGTTATCAGTCCATGTTCCATTAAATGTTTGGCTTGTTAGTGCATTTGTTGCAGAAGTCGTAGTACCTGGTGCAGATGATCCAGTACCTGCATATATCAATCTTATTGTTCCATCTCCATTTATTCGGATAATTCTCCAGTATATATCATTATTACTTTTGTCTTTTCCAAACTTCACCCAGTTATCTTCTACTTTCCCTCGAAAATAATAGCTATCTCCAAAATCATCTTCGGCTGTATATAATTTTCCAGAATTATCATTAGTATCTACATTTGCAAAACTAACAGGCCCTGATTCAACTGTTTTATCCGCTAATAATTTATCTTTAGCTTTTATAATATCATAATATAAATAACATTGTGTTCCTTTCTGAGTTAAACTACTAACTACAAAACCATTATTATTCCTTATTGGTTTTGCTCCATTACTACATACACTTTTTTCTTCATTTATCATATAACCTTCTGTTGGAAAGCTTTCTGTTTTTTTAGTATAACTACCATCATCTTGTTCTACATAAGCCGCTACAATATTGATATTAGGTTCAGCTTCACTTTCAATAGCCTTTATTTCTCCATTAAAATTATCTTTATTAATTTTTCCATCTATAACTATGTAATAATACATAGTTAATCCTGTTGGAGTTGATGTTATAAACTCATCTTCTACTAAAGTTATAGTATTAGAATTATTTATTGTTCCACTTGTTATTTCTTCTTTTAAACATTTTTTAAGATCTTTACAAGTTATAGGTGAACTTGTTTTATATACTTTATAATTATAATTTTCAGTTAAATTATTAGTTCCTTCCCATATTAAATTATATGGTATTAATTCATTATTTCCTGTTGCGGTTACTTTAATAATAGAAACATCTTCTAAATTTAAAGTACTATCTATAGTAATTTTAGAGTCTTTAATATTAGCAATAAAAGTATTAGTATGTTTATTATTAAATAAACTATTTAAAGAAATAATACTAATTATTAATACAATTATAGTTGTTAATATAGTTACTTTTATTTTCATATTATTCAACTCCTTTTACTATGTATGGATTTTCACTTGTTCCTTTACCTGCTTGATCTGGGTGCTCAAAGGTTAATTCTGTTTTTGCTTTAAGATTTATTACTGGGCGAATACCATATGAGGCTACCGAAGTGTTTTGATGTATTTGACCAGATGCTTCTATATTGAACATATATGATGCATCACTATAAAAATAATATGGAGTCATTGTCCAGTAATATTGATTTGTATATAGCCAATAGCCTTTGTTAGTACTATTATTTATCCCTGTTTTACCACCTGCAAATGTTGCTTCATCGGCGGTAATTAAACCAACTGGATAATCTAAACTTTGTGTGCCAGTTATTTTTGTTTCTTCTCCATTTTGTTTTATTCCTGTGGCATTTTCATAAGTAAAATAATCTTTGTTTTTATTATAATTTGTACTGCATTTTAAGGTTGGATTTGCCGGATTATTAATAGTTGGTGAGTCACCTTTATATGTTAATCTTAAATATGCTCCATAAAAAGTATTAGTTGTTCCAGTTCCCCCACTATCTGGCATAGTATCACTCCAACTTGTTTCATTGTTATTAGATCCACTCCTATCATTACAGAAACCAGCGTTTTTGTCCATTTGACCTTCTCCATCTTTCCATTCTTCTAATAAATTTTTACTAAACCAGTCATTTAATTTTTGTAGTATTATACTCTTTGTTATTTCTATTTTGTATCCATGCATATCTCCAAGCTTATATTCATATCCTACATACATGTTATTATTAATATAAGAATTGAAATACGAAGAATCAATTTGAGTATTAACTCCAGTTTTCTCCGGGCTACCACTTCCTGAATATATAAGTCTTATAGTTCCATCGCCATTGATTCGAATGATTCGCCAATAAATATCTTTATCATCAGAAGTTGTTCCAAATTTGACCCAATTATCATTTACTGTTCCTCTAAAATAGTAACTATCTCCAAAATCATCTTGAGTTTTATATAATCCATTTTCATTTTGATAAGTACAATCACCTATGCATGCTGTACCATCAAAATTAGGTGTTTCATCCTCATGATAATTTGAATTATCTATTATTGTATCTTTTGCGAATATTTGTTTATCAAAATAAAGTTCACATTCTGTTCCAGATTTATTTAAACTTTTAACTAATAAGCCATAATTATCATCATCCCAGGCTGGTGTAATACCATTATTACAACTACTTTCTCCAACATTTAGAGTATATCCTTCACTTGGAATTGAATCTACTTCTTCATATGTTCCATCTTCCCCTTTTTGATACATGGCTGTTATTTCTATGTCAGGAGTTATATCAGATGGTTTAATATTTACTTCACCATCAAAGTTTTCACCCATATCAGTATTTTGAGAACCATTTATGTTTGGATATTCTAATATGACATAATAATATACTTCTGTTCCTGGTTCTTCTGTTGAAGTTATAAATTCATCAGTTGCTAAAACTACACTTGTTGCACCACTGTTAGCGGATATTGTTCCACTTCCTATTGGTGTTCCTAGACTTTCTTCATTAGTGATACTACATTCTTCAAATATAGCAGTACCACCATCTACTCTTTTAGATTGTTGTTCACATTTAGCTTTTATCTCTAACTCTTTACTTACTTTATAAATTGTAAAATTTAAAGGAGTTCCAAGACCATTTGTACCATTCCATACAACATTATATGGTATAAGCTCATTATCCCCTATGGCGGTTACTTTTATGGCACTAGGCTGTTTGTGTCCGGGAAGCATATCTGGATAATTTTCAAACTCTAATGTTCCCTCTACTCTTAATTCAGAATTTTTTATATTTGCAGTAATAACTTTAACGGATGCTCCATTACCTTCTAAAAGGGTTTTACCTACATAATACGCTAAAGCTATCCCACCAAAAAGGAGTAAAACTCCTACTATTATTAAAAGTCTTTTATTCTTTTCCATGAAATCCATCCTTTACTTTAACTATTTTAATACTACTTAAAAATATTTGCATTAAGTTCGACAAATGATGTCAAAACTTATCATAATATTTACCTGTAATAATAAAATGCAATACTCTATGTTATGTATTAAATATACAATAAAATATCTCAAAAAGCAATATTTTTGTGATTATTTATTTTGATATGTATAAAATTAATTTTATTTATATTTAAAAAAATCTAGTTTCCTTTTAGCTTATTCATCTATTTTCAAATAATATGACTAACTTAATTTGGAAGACACTGTTTTCCAAATTGCGACGACACTGTTGTTGCAATTAAAAAATAAATATAAAATTTTTATACCAAACTTGTTTCAAAATTTATAAATGAGTTTTTTAAGTTATATTTTTATTTTATATTACATATTTTTAATTAGAAAGTTTAAGGAATGGTGAAATAATGGAGAAAAAAGAATTACTTGAATCAATCGCAAGACGAGGTAATGGCAGTATATATCTTGGAGTTGTGGGAGCGGTTAGAACTGGTAAATCAACTTTTATTAAAAGATTTATTGAAAACTTAGTAGTTCCAAATATTAATGATGAATATGAGAAGAAACATTGTTTAGATGAAATACCTCAAAGTGCTCAAGGAAAAGCGATAATGACTACTGAGCCAAAATTTGTACCCTCTAATGGAGCGGAAGTTCAAGTTGGAGAATTTAAAACTAATATTAAATTAGTTGATTGTGTAGGTTTTGTTATTCCGGGGGCAACCGGTTATGAAGATGAAGCTGGTAATCCTAGAATGGTTAAAACACCTTGGTTTGAAGATGCAATACCTTTTGTAGAAGCAGCAGAAATTGGGACGGAAAAAGTAATTAAAGATCATGCGACTATTGGAATAGTTGTAACAAGTGATGGATCTTTTGGGGAAATACCTCGCAATAATTATTTAGATGCCGAAGTTAAAGTTATTAATGAATTAAAAGAAATTGGTAAACCTTTTATAGTTATTTTAAATAGTATTCATCCAACAAATAGTGAAACAACTAATTTAGCAAGACAAATGGAAGAAGATTATAATGTTCCAGTACTACCTATTAGTGCAGAGAAAATGAATGAAATAGAAATAATGGAAATACTTAAAAAAGCTTTATATGAGTTTCCAGTTTTAGATATTAAAGTAAATATACCAGATTGGATTGATGCTTTACCTCAAAATCATGAGATTAAAAAGCATTATTTAGAAAAGATTAAAGAAAGTATTATTAGTGTTGAAAAATTAAAAGATGTTGATTTTATATTAGAACATTTTCAAGATAGTGAGTATATATATAAATCTTATATTAGTGAACTTGATGCAGCGACAGGAACAGTTACCATTAAATTAGAAGCTAAAGAAGAATTATATAATGAAGTATTAAAAAGTATTATGGGAGAATCAGCAACATCAAAAGCCGGTTTAATTAAAATATTTGCTAATTATAAAGAATCTAGAGAAGAGATGGAAAGTATCAAAACAGCCCTTAATGTTGCAAGACAAAGTGGTTATGGGATAGTTTATCCGACTATTAAAGATATGAAATTAGAGACACCGGAAATTGTAAAACAAGGGTCAAGATATGGGGTTAAATTAAAAGCAACGGCTTCTTCAGTGCATTTAATGAAAGTCGAAGTTCAATCAACTTTTGAACCAATTATAGGATCTGAGCAACAAAGTAAAGAATTAATTAATTATTTAATGAAAGATTATGAAAAAGATCCTAACTCTATTTGGCAAAGTGAAATATTTGGAAGAAGTTTAGAAGCTATTGTTCAAGAAGGCATTCAAGCAAAACTTAGTATGATGCCAGACGCTACAAGATATAAACTTTCTCAAACTGTAACTAAGATTGTTAATAAAGGGGCTAATAATTTAATTGCGATAGTACTTTAAAGAAAAAGAATTTTGTATTTTCTAGAATACAAAATTGGCAAAAAAGGGAATTTTGTATCTTCTGGAATACAAAATTGCTCATTTAAAAATATTAAGCTTAAAAAAAGATCTCAATTTTTGAGACCTTTTATTTTTTATTGGTTATTTCTTCTTTTAAGAGCTTATAAAACTCTTCTTTTCCTATATTTACTGTTTCTTCACTACCATATTTACGATAACTTACAGTATTTGTTTCTAATTCTTTATTACCAATAATTAGAGCATATGGGATTTTTTTAATGACAGATTCGCGCATTTTGAAGCCTAGTTTTTCTTCACGATCATCTAAATTAACACGGATATTTAATTCTTTTAAGCTATTAAAGATATTAGAAGCATAATCTAGGTGATATTCATTATTTACAGGTATAACATTTACTTGGATGGGGCTTAACCAAAGAGGAAGGG
>CANQDN010000084.1 GCA_947593275.1 uncultured Bacilli bacterium | reverse complement strand
ACAACTCCGGGGCAAAATTTTTGTTATGTTCATTTAAATAGAATAATTAAGAAATATGATCTAAATATGATTTATATAAGTGGACCAGGGCATGGGGGAGGAGCCGCTTATTCGAATGTTTATTTAGAAAAGACTTATAGTGAGCTTTATCCAGATATTACTTATGATTATGATGGGTTAAAAAAATTGGTAAAAAGATTTAGTTTTCCGGGAGGAACATCTAGTCATGTAGCACCAGAGATTCCGGGAAGTATAAATGAAGGGGGAGAGCTTGGCTATAGTCTTGCTCATGCTTTTGGAGCAGTTTTAGATAATCCTACTTTATGGGCTGCGTGTGTTATTGGGGATGGAGAAGCGGAAACTGGACCTCTTGCGACTAGTTGGCAGTTAAATAAGTTTTTAAATCCTATTAGTGATGGAGTGGTATTACCAATTTTACATTTAAATGGTTATAAGATTGCAAATCCAACAGTTTTATCACGAATTAGTCGAGAAGAACTTACGATGTATTTTAAAGGAATGGGCTGGGAACCAATTTTTGTTAGTTATCAAAATACTGCGCAAATTCATGAGAGTATGACTTATGCTTTAGATTTAATTGTAGAAAAAATTATGGCCATAAAAAAACATGCAGTAGAAGAAAATGATACAACAAGACCTATTTGGCCAATGTTAGTTTTGGAAACACCAAAAGGATGGACGGGGCCTAAAGAAGTTGGTGGTAAAGAAATACAGGGAACATTTAGAGCTCATCAAATACCTTTGGTAGTAAATGAAGAAGCAAAGACAAATCTAGAAGTGTTAGAAGAATGGCTTAAAAGCTATCGGCCTTATGAGTTGTTTGATCAAAATGGAACGTTAAAAAAAGGTTTACAAGAACTTATTCCTTTACCTGATAATAGAATGGGTGCAAATATAAACGCGAACGGAGGGAAAATACTTAGAGAGTTAGAAATTCCGGATTTTAAGAAATATATGATTGATGTTGCTTATCCGGGAGAAATATATGCGAGTGATATGTTGGAACTTTCAAAATTTATTCGTGATATAGTTAAATTAAATAAAAATAATTATAGAATATTTGGGCCTGATGAAGCTTTATCTAATCGTTTAAATCATGTATTTGAAGTAACTAATCGGAAATGGAATGGAGAGGTTATAGAAAATGATGAGTATTTAAATACAGATGGAGCAGTAATTGATAGCTTTTTATCAGAGCATGCTTGTGAGGGAATGCTTGAAGGTTATCTTCTTACTGGTCGTCATGGTTTTATTCATACTTATGAATCTTTTAGTCGGATTATTGATAGTATGGTATCTCAGCACGCTAAATGGTTAAAGATATGCAAAGAAATACCTTGGAGAGAACCTATTTCTAGTTTAAATATTTTACTTGTTAGTCATGTTTGGCAACAAGATCATAATGGATTTACACATCAAGATCCCGGATTTTTAAATCATATAGTTACCAAAAAAGCCGATATTGTAAGAATATATTTACCAATTGATACTAATACTTTAATATCAGTTTTTGATCATATTACGAGATCGAAAGATTATGTAAATGTAGTAGTAGCAAGTAAACATCCTTCTATTCAGTGGTTAAATAAAGAACAAGCAATAGAACATTGTACTAAAGGAATAGGAAGACTCGCTTTTGCAAGCAATGATACGAATGATGATGTAGATTTAGTTTTAGCTAGTGCAGGGGATACGCCTAATTTAGAAATAATTGCAACTGCGAAAATAATGCAAGAATATTTACCAAATATTAAAATTAGAGTAATAAATGTTATAGATTTAATGAAATTAGTAAGTAATGAAGTTCATCCTCATGGGTTAACAGATCAAGAATATGATTTATTATTTACGATGGATAAACCAATTATTATGGCTTTTCATGGATATGCTAATTTAATTCATGAGTTAACTTATAATAGACATAATGGTAATTTACATGTTCGAGGATATAAAGAAGAAGGAGCAATTACAACACCTTTTGATATGCGAGTATTAAATGGAATTGATCGGTTTAGTTTAATAAAGCTTGCTTTAAAACATTTGAATTTAAAAACAATGGAAGCTACTAAATTAGAAGAATATGCCGAAAAGATGCTTAATAAGCATAAAGAATATATTAAAGAATATGGGGAAGATATGCCAGAGATAGTAAATTTTAAGTTTAATAATATGAAGAGAGGGGAATACTTATGATATATGATTATATAATTGTCGGAGCGGGTATGGGAGGAATAAGTGCAGGACTTAATCTTATTAAGAATAAAAAGAAAGTGCTTATATTAGAGAAAAATAGCTTGCCTGGAGGTTTAGTTTCGACTTTTAAAAAAGGAAGATTTGAGTTTGATACAAGTATTTATGATTTATATAATTATGGTAATAGTGAGTATATTGGAGATGTTCAGACTGTTTTAAATAAGTATGGGATAGATCTTGATACTACTTTAATTCCTTTAAATATTAATATTAAAGACGCTAAAAATACTTCTTATATAATTGATGGAGATTTTGAAGAATTTATTGTTAAATTAGAAGAGTTTAAAGAAGGAACAATTACTAAGTTAAAAGAATTTTTAAAGATTATTAAAGAGATTCATGAGGCAGTAAGAGCGCTTCAAAAAAATGAGAGTTTAAGTAATTATCCCCATTTTCAAAAATATATAGATTATACAGCTTTGGATGGATTAAAAGATTTAGGATTAGATAAAGAAGTTATTAATAGACTGGGAATTTGGTATTTAGATTTGGGAAGCCCTTTAAATAAATTAAGTTTTATTGATTATGCTTTATTTATGTATAAGTTAATATTTAAAAAAGATGTTATAATAAATAAGAAAAATATTGGTTTTAGTTTAGATTTAGTTAATTATTATCAAAAAAATGGGGGTAAAATATATTATAATTCTTATGTTACGGATATTATTGAAGATGATGGTTTTAAAGTAGTAAAGACTAAAGATAACTTGGAATATAAGGGAAGAGTAGTTATTTGTGATTTAGCTAAAAGATATGTTTTTAAAGAATTAATTAAGACTCCAAATAAAATGGTTAATAGATTAGAAAATGCTAGAAGTTTATCTCCTAATGGGGTTGTGGTGTATCTAGGGCTTAATAGAAGTCGAGAAGAAATAGGTTTAAATAATTATAAGTATTATCATTTTAAAAATATGGATAGTGTTACTAATGTTAGTTATATGAATGATTTATATCATGATACTTGGATTGGATATGTACCAAATGTTGTAAATGAGGAAGCGAGTCCTAAAAATACTACTATATTGGTTTTAAAAAGAATTTATTTTAGTGATGTATTTGATGATAAGAATGGAGATATTAATAAATTAAAAGAGAATCTAGCAAATGATTTAGTGACAAAATTTGAAGAAGCTTATAATATTGATATTAGAGAATATATTGAAGAAATAGAAGTAGTTACGCCTTTTAGGTTAGAAAAAATAACTAATAGTGTTAATGGTAGTATGTTTGGTTATAGTCTTAAAGGGTATGATAATAGTATTAATAGATTACTTGCTTATAAAGATGAAAAGATTCCTAATTTAGAGTTTGTGGGAGCATATTCAGTGTTTGGACCGGGGATTGATAATGCTTTTTATAGTGGCTATTTTGTAACAGAAAAGTTATTAAATAATAAAGGAGATTAACGATGGATAGTAAGATAAGTAAATTAAAAGAAGAAAGAAAAAAGATAATAGAAAGTTATTCTAGTAAGAGTATTTTAGATACTTATATTGATAAAGTTGTTAAAGAAATCACGGATACTTTATATGTTAAAGTAAAAGAAATAGTGGAAGAAACACCGGATACAAAGTCATTTATTTTAGTGCCAAATAGTGAAGCTGGGACAAGGAAATTAAGATCTTTTAGGGCAGGTAGTTACATAAGTGTTAAGTTAAATATTGATGATATGGAGGTATCTCGAGCTTATTCTTTATCAAGTTCTCCTAAAATGGCTCTTAAAGATATGTATCGGATAACTATAAAAAGAGTAGAAGATGGATTAGTAAGTAATTATATGCTTGATCAAGTAAAAGTGGGAGATACTTTAGAAATATCACTACCAATGGGTGATTTTGGGTATAATAGTTTAAGAGATGAAAAGAATGTTATTGGAGTTTGTGGAGGTAGTGGTGTTACACCTTTTATGGCTTTAGCGTACGCTATAAATGATGGATTATATGATTGTAATATGACGGTATTTTATTCAGTTAAAAGAGAAGAAGATATCATATTTAAAAAAGAGATAGAAGAGATTAATAAAAGAAGTAAAAAGGTTAAGTTTATTATTACTTTAACTAGAGAAGAAAATAAGAAATATTTGTCAGGGCATATAAATAGAGAAATGATTGAGCCTTATATAAAAGAATTTAATACTATATTGATGTGTGGACCGAAAGCTTTATATCAAACAATGAATGAAATATTAAGTGAGTTTAATATTCCTAAAAAATGTGTGCATTATGAAAATTTTCAAATAGATTATAAGCCTTTAGAAGAGGATACTTATGAATTAAAAGTTATTATGAAAAATGATTTTGTTATATGTGAGTGTCGGAGTGATGAGACTTTGCTTGTAGCAATGGAAAAAGCGAAAATTAAAGCTCCTTCTATGTGCCGAGTAGGAATATGTGGGTATTGTAGGAGTATTCTTTTAGAAGGGAAAGTAAAGATGGTTGGGGGTAGTATGGAAAAAGATTTGAGTGAAAATGATTATATTCATCCATGTGTGACGTATCCGGAAAGTGATATAGTTTTAAGATTAGATATATAAAAAAATAGTTATAATATATGAATAACTAAATTTACTTGTAATTTATGTAAAATCTGTTATAATAAAAATGTAGAGTGTTAGGAACATAACATCTACTAATTCTTTTTGTAGACGTTCACGTCCGTGTTATTACTGTTATAAACATTAATAATTATGGTTCTTAAACATTAAGGAGTGATGAAATAAATTTTTATCACTTCTTTTTTGTTGCAAAAAAAATAGACATGAGCAACTTGCCCTGTTACAATTATATTAGCCAAAAATAGTAAAGGAAGTTGCTTATGTCTATATCTAATTCTATCTTAAAATCGTTAAATATGAAAGATGAAAATATTATTTTTAATGAAAATTTTGTAGAAAATCGTAAAATCAATGGTAAAAATGTCCTTGTTTATAAAGGTTATTTGAAAAATAATTATGAATATTGTCCTGTATGTGGTTGTATTAATGATAATTCTATTGTTAAAAATGGTACTAAAAAATCTTTAATTAAAATACCTAAAGTTTCTGAATTAATAAGTTATTTAGAATTAACTAAACAAAAATATAAATGTAAAATGTGTAATAAAAGATTTACTGCTCAAACAAATATTGTCGATTATAGATGTAGAATAAGTAATAATACTAAACATTC
>CANQDN010000083.1 GCA_947593275.1 uncultured Bacilli bacterium | reverse complement strand
TATCAAATTTCAATTTTTTAAAAATTACATAAGAAAACCTCTAGAAAAATTCTAGGGGTTTGTCTACACTCTGAGAAGGATCTAACTTCTCTTTTAATTTTACTTTTAATTTAAGAGATTTTGTGGTATCATTTTAATATGGAGGTATTTAGTTATGCAAACATTTATTTTTGGACATCGTAATCCGGATACAGATACAGTATGTGCAAGTATTGCCTTATCATATTTATTAAATGAAGAAGGGAAGAATACTATACCTAAAGTATTAGGTCATTTAAATTTAGAAACAGAGTTTGTTTTAAAATATTTTAATGTTAAAGCTCCGGATTATTTAAATGATACAAAAATACAAATTAAAGATATTAAATATAATAAAAAAGCAATAGTTAGTGATAGAGATCCAATATTAAAGACTTTTAATTTTATGCAGCAACAAAATATAACAGCAATACCCCTTGTGGATGATAAAAAGGTTTTAAGTGGGTTAGTAACATTAAAAGAGATAGCTAAATATTTAATAAGTGGTAATAAAGATAGAGTAGATACTTTTTATCAAAATATTGTTTTATGTTTAGAGGGAAAAGAGTTATTAAAGTTTGATGATGAAATAATTGGGAAAGTTTTAGTAGCGTCTTTTGAGACTAAGACTTTTCATGAAGAAGTAGAATTAAGTAATGATGATATATTAATTGTTGGAGATAGATATAAAATAATCGAATATGCGATAGATTCTAAAGTTAAGTTAATTGTTCTAACGGGTAATCATACAATTCCTAAAAAGATCTTAAAGAAAGCTTTAAAAAATAAAGTTAATATAATAATAAGTCCTTATAATAGTTTAGAGACAGCGAGTAAAGTTATATTAAGTAATAAGATTAGTTCTATTAATATAAATTCTAAACCCGTTACTATTAATAATAAAGATTATAGAACCGATTTTTTAGCTTTAGCTAATAAAGTGGGACATACTAATTATCCAGTAGTAAATAAAAAGAATGAGTGTTTAGGTTTAATTAAAGTTACCAGTGCGGATAATTATAATAAGCAAAAAGTTATTATGGTTGATCATAATAGTTTAAGTCAGAGTGCAATTGGAATTGAAGAAGCAGAAATTGTCGAAATAATTGATCATCATAATTTAAGTAGTATTGGAACTAATACCCCAATTAATTTTAGATGTATGCCTGTTGGGTGTACTTGTACGATTATTTATAATATGTTTATGGAAAAAAAGATAGCAATACCTAAAGATATCGCCGGGATTATGCTTAGTGCTATTTTGTCGGATACTTTAGTTTTTAAATCACCAACCACAACTGATGAAGATATATTCGCGGCTAGTAAGCTTTCTAAATTAGCAAAAGTAGATATTGATACTTATGGATATCAAATGTTTAAAGCTTCATCAAGTATTGGAAATATGAGTATAAATGATTTAATTAATCAAGATTATAAGAGTTATAGTATTGGTAGTTATAGTTTGGGGATTAGTCAAGTTATGACTATGGATTTTGAAGAGATAGAAAAAGATCTAGATAAATATGTAGCTAAATTAAATGATTTAAAAAGTGGAAATTATATATGTGTAGTATTATTTATTACAGATGTTTATAAAAATGGTTCTTATGTTATATATAATACAGATGCTGAAGAGATAGTTTTAGATGCTTTTGATTTAAAAGAAGTATATGAAGGGGTATATATTCCGGATTTAGTATCGCGCAAAAAACAAATGCTTCCAGCTTTACTTGAAGTTATTGAAAAGAAAGTATAGGTGATTAGATGAAAGCTTTAATAACAGGAGCATCATCAGGGATTGGAAGAGATATGGCAAGAGTATTAGCTAAAAAGGGTTATTCTTTAATTTTGGTAGCGAGAAGAATCGAGAGATTAAAAGAGTTACAAAAGGAACTTAAGGGTAATATTAAAATAATTAGTTTAGATTTAAGTAATATAGATAATGTATATAAACTTTATAATGAAACTAAAGATGAAGAGATAGATTTAGTTATTAATAATGCCGGGTTTGGGCTTTTTGGAGAGTTTTATGAGACAGATTTAGATACAGAATTAAAGATGATTGATGTTAATTGTCGGGCTCCGCATATTCTTACTAAATTATATTTAAAAGATATGATAAAAAAGAATAGAGGAAGAATATTAAATGTTTGTTCTAGTGCGGGGTTTATGGCGGGTCCGAGACTTAGTACTTATTATGCGACTAAGAATTATTTACTTAAACTTACGATGGCAATAAATGAAGAATTAAGACAGATGAAGAGTGATGTTCATATTAGTGCACTTTGTCCGGGGCCAGTTGCAACGGAGTTTAATAGGGTTGCTAAAGGAACATTTAAAGTAAGAGAAGCAGATTCTTATAAAGTAGCGGAGTATGCCATAAGAAAGACTTTAAAAAATAAAATGATTATTGTTCCAACATTGTTTATGAAATTAACGTTATTTTTTAATAGATTTGCACCTTATAGGTTATCATTGATGGTAGCGTATTATATACAGAAAAGAAAGACGAGGGGTAATAATGGTTAAAGATGAAAAAGAAATTAATATTAGTAAGAAAAGTTTAGAGCCAAGTGATGAACTTAAAGAGGCTTTAGAAGAACTTGATTATGCAGAAAAACATCCAGAAGAGTATAAAGGATATAATAATATTAATGAATTTATTAAAGATATGCTTGAATGATTTTGCAAATTGAAAATACTAAATATACTTTAAAAGGGTTAGCAAAATTTAAAAAACAATTAAAAAAAGTTTTAAAGCAAGGAAAAGACATCAACAAGTTAATAGAAGTTTTAGCAATTTTAGCTAATGGTATGCAATTAGATGATAAGTATAGAGATCATTCTATAGTTAATGATAATTATTTTAAAGATTGCCGGGAATGCCATATAGAAAATGATTGGCTATTGATTTATAAATATGATGATGAAAATTTAATATTGTTTATGGTACAAACTGGTAGTCATAGTGAACTATTTAAAAAATGAAGGTAATACTTCTTTTTTTTTTAAACTAAAAAACAAGTATTAAAACTTGTTCCTTAATTATTAGTCTATGTTAATAATAATTTCGCCGTTTTCTTTTTCGTGCTCTTTAATAGCTTTATCAATTAGAAATTCAATTTCTTTGTTTAAACTTCTTTTGTTTATTTTAGCAATTTCTTTAAGTTTTTCCCAAGCTATTTCATTAACTCTAATATTACTAGAAACTATACTTTCCATACCAATACCTATTTCCTTTCGTATTAGTATTATACTATTTTTATACTAAATCAGTATAGACACATAATAGCAACATTTTAGCACTTTTCTATTGACAGCTAAAAAATAGTGCGATATTATATAGTTAGATTATAGTAATAATATGTTACTATTATGGATAGAGGTTAAATATGAAAAAGAATAAAAGATTACTTATTATAGTAGGAGTTTTATTGTTGGTTGGTGGAATAAGTATGGCTTATTTTGTAGGAAAAATGCTTACAAGTGGAGAAGGAGCATCAACAAGTGTAATAACGGCGAATATTAAAAATTCAGAAGTAAAAGTAGAAGGAACATTACAGTTTCCAAATTATGAAGGAATGTTACCAGGTCATAAAGAACCAAGTATAATAAAAGTAACTGCGATAGGAGATAATGAATTAATACCATATAATGTAGTATGGAAAGGAAGAAATGGATTAGGAACATCACTTAATTTTACGATATATAGATTAGATGAATCTATAACAATAAGTGCTAAATGTGAAGAAGTAAGAGAAAAAGTAAGTGGAGGAATAGCGTTAAGTGAGAAATGTAGTATCACTAATGAAGATAAGTTAGGAAACCCAATAGGAAAGGGAACAATTGAAAGTGGAGAAGAATTAAGTGTAACTTTAGCAGAAAGAGAACTAATAACATCAACAGAAGGTGAAGGAACAGTAGTTTATTATTATATAGTATTAGAATATCCAAATGAAAATGATAGTCAAAATGAAGATATGGGAGAAAACTTTGATGGAGAAGTAACGATAGAAGCAAGTAATGCAAAACCGGATATAGATATAGTAGCAATAAGTGTAGAACAAGAAGATGGGTCATATAAAGAAACTGATGATATACCAGACACTTCTAAATATAAATTAAATATAGAAAAAAGTACATGTAATAATAATTCAAAAGCAATATGGAGTTATGAAAATAAA
Source organism: uncultured Bacilli bacterium (assembly GCA_947593275.1). Classification (GTDB taxonomy): domain Bacteria; phylum Bacillota_I; class Bacilli_A; order RF39; family UBA660; genus Caccenecus. Next base: position 1,245 of record CANQDN010000083.1, on the reverse strand, counting down.
GGAGTAACAATAACAAATTTAAAACAAAAAGGAACGCAATGTTATTTACAATTTGATAAAATAGAATTTAAAACATCAGAAGAAATGCTAGCAAGTTTAGATAGAAGTATAATAGATGGCCCTACTAGTTTTACAACAGTTGATACAACAGAGCATATAGATAATAATGAAAAGACTCAAATGTTTAAGGCAGAAGATGACTTTGGAGATAGTTACTATTTTAGAGGGAAGGTTAAAGATAACTGGGTGCAATTTGGTCAAACTTTTGATGATAAAAATATATATTGGCGAATCATTCGAATAAATGGTGATGGATCATTAAGATTAATTTATGCAGGAACAGGAGAAACAGCTGATAATTTAACACCATCAGATGAAACAAATAAAGGATATATAGGAAATTCAAATAGTCAAATAAATAATAATGCACTTATTCAGTGGGTATTTGGCGGAGCATATAGTGATAATAAATATGTAGGATATGAATGGGATAATGGTAAAATGCACAGCTATGGAACGGGTAAAGAAGAAAATAAAAGTAATGTATTGAAAAATTTAGATATATGGTTTGGAACGAATCTTAAAGATGAATTTGCAAGTGGGAATGGCTGGATAGATACAGAATCAATATTCTGCAATGATCGAAGCGGAAATAATAATTCTGGATATGAGTCAATATATGATGACGCAGGAGGAACTGGAAAAATCGTAACATATTATGGAGCATATAAAAGATTATTTAATAAACAAAATCCAACTTTTAAATGTAGTACAAATTATACAAATCCATCTAATCCTAATAATGTAACAAATAAAGAAGCGGATAGTTTTACATATACAGGAGCAAGCAGAGGAACAAAAAGTTTAATATATCCAATTGGAACTATAACTGCAGATGAGGTGGTTTTTGCTGGAGGATTAAATAGTTTAGGAAATAACTTATATTACTTATTTATTAATTCAACTTACTGGACAATGTCTCCGCATACCTTTGATGGAACTTATGCTAGTGTATTCTATGTGAGTTCAATGGGTTCTCTCGAAAACACAGGTACGAATAGTCAGTTTACTCTTCGTCCTGTAATCAATCTTAAGTCTTCTACTCAATTTGAAGGAACAGGTTTATATAATGATCCATACACAGTAATAAATTAAACTTGCCTATGGTGCTTATATTATCTATAGGCAAGAAGCCATTCTTTATGGCTCTATGTTATAGGTAGAGAGTAATCTCTACTTTTTGTG
>CANQDN010000082.1 GCA_947593275.1 uncultured Bacilli bacterium | reverse complement strand
ATCTTTTTACTGCAACATTTGTTCGTTTATTTTTTTCTATTATTTTTATTGGATGACTTTCCTATTATATAAAAAAACCTCTCTTAAGAGGTTAACCTGTAATACTTGCCATTTCTTTTTTAGCTTTAATAGTTTTATTTTCAATTGATACTCTTTCTACCATAAAAAGCATTAATATAACATTAACTGTAAAAGATCCTCCATAACTTAAAAGTGGAAGTGGTACTCCAGTTAAAGGTATCAAAGCTAAAATACCCATCATATTAATTAAGATATGCAGTAAAAGATAAAGGAATACTCCATACGCTAAAATACTTAATCTTAAATTCTCTCCTTCTCTAGCTATCTTTAAAATGCGATATAACATAATCATATAACCAATAACTAATAATATACCTACAACTACTCCCCACTCTTCAACTATTATGGGAAATATAAAATCTGTATGACTCTCCGGTAAATAAAGATATTTTTGACTACTATTACCTAAACCAACCCCAAATAAACCCCCATTATGAATAGCAATAAAACCATTACAAACCTGATATCCTGTATCTTCTGTATATCTAGAACATGGATTTTGAAATTCAAACCGTTTCAACTGCCGAGAATTTAATATTTCAGTCCCACTATAAAGTAAAGCCAGAAGAGCTACTATTATCCCGATTACGCCAATTTTTAAGACTTTAATAATATTTTGTTTAACATAAGGAATACTTATAAAGATAAAGAAAGTCATTCCTAAAATAATTAAAGCCGTCCCTAAATCTGGCTGTAAACCAATTAATATCGCAATAATAAAAGATATAATAACTGGAAATAAGAATAAATAAATATTTTTCGTTTTCATCTTTTCTAAACGACTATAAGAGGTCGCAAGAAAGATAATAAGTATCGATTTTGCAAATTCACTTGGTTGTAACGCAAAAGGTCCAATATCATACCAACTCCGAGCATTATTAGTTATTCTCCCATATAAGAATAAACCCACTAAAGCAACAATTATCCCAATAATTAAAAAGGGATTAAAGTATTTATATTTAGAAGTAGGTATCCGAATAATTATTAGAATCCCGATTAAAAAAGAAGCAACTAAAAATATAGCTTGTCTTATAAAGAAATGATATTGAGGAACATTATATCTTAAAACAGTTGAAACACTTGATGCTGAAAAAATCATAATAAGACCAAAAATACTATAAATAAGCATTAACACTATTAACCATTTATCCATTTTTGCAAATAATTTTTTCATGTACCTCACCTATTGTAATTGTATCATATTTAAGTTATATTTTAAAGAAAAATTAAAAATTAATCGTTTTTAATGTCAAAAAGAAGCCCAAATGAGTAAACTATAATAGATACATAAAGGAGGTATAAATATGTATTACTATGGAAATAATGGTTATTACGGAGGAGGATATGGCGGATACCAACCTTGTTGTAATGGAAATACAGGCTATGCCGGATATACTAGTGGTTATGGTCTAGGCGCAGCTATTTGGATTGTTTTATTTATTCTACTTGTTATTATAATTGGTGCAGGTTGGAATTTTGGTGGTAATAACAATAACTATAATAACTAGGAAGACTATTCTTCCTTTTTAATTGAAAAAAAACCTAAAATATGTTAAAATATAACTGTTTTTGGGGTGAGCTATATGAAATTACCAAATTTAACTATTTTAGATGAAAAAGATAAAATATTACATACTAAAAGTAAAGAGGTTGTATTTCCTCTTAAAGATGAAGATAAAAAACGTATTAAAGATATGTTAACTTATCTTACCATGAGTCAAATTGAAGAATATAGTGAAGAATATGATTTAAGACCCGGAATGGGCCTTGCCTATATCCAACTTGGTATTCCTAAAAGAATCTTTGTAATCGTCGAAGAATTAGAAAATAAAGAGTTTAAAAACTATGTAGTTATAAATCCTAAAATAATTAGTCATAGTGAAGAAGAGATATATGTGGGTGAAGGAGAAGGCTGCCTAAGCGTTAATAGAGAGGTTGAAGGAATAGTCCCAAGATATGCGAGAATTACTGTTGAAGCTCAAGATATCGAAGGAAATAAGTATACTATTAGAGTTAGAGAAGATATAAGTGTTGCCTTCCAACATGAAATAGATCATTTAAATGGCATCTTATTCGTCGATAAAATAGATCCTAAAAACCCCTATAAAAATATTGAAAAATATCGGGAAATATAAAAAATCAAGAATAAACTTGATTTTTTTTTAAGCATTTTCTAAAGTAACACTAACTATCTTACTTACTCCCGACTCTTGCATTGTAATACCATATAAAACATCCGCATATTCCATAGTTCTCTTTTTATGTGTAATTAATATAAACTGACTATTAAGCTTCTTTTCTTGTAAGTATTTACCAAAAGCATCAACATTAGCTTCATCTAAAGCAGCTTCAACTTCATCTAAAATACAAAATGGACTTGGCTTAACATTTAATATAGCAAATAAAACTGCAATCGCCGTAAGAGTCTTTTCTCCACCCGAAAGTAAACCAATAGAACTAATCTTTTTACCAGGTGGTATAGCTTCTATTTCAATACCCGTATTTAATAAATCATCAGGATTAGTAAGTTTTAAATTACCTGTTCCCCCTTTAAAAAACTTTTTAAATACTAAATTAAATTCTTTACTTATTAAATCAAATGTTGTTTTAAATTTATCAATCATTATTTTATCCATCTCTAAAATAATATTATTAAGCTCTTCCCGTGATTCTTCTAAATCTTTAGTTTGCGCATTTAAAAATTGATAGCGCTTATTTACTCTTTCATATTCTTCTATTGCCCCTGTATTAACATTGCCAAAGGCATCAATTTCTTTTTTGATTGCCTCTACTTTTTCCCGAGCAACATCAATAGGTAAGTTTAATTCATAATTACTACTTGCATATTCATAAGTAATACCATAACTATTAGATAATAAAAGTAATAAATTATCTAGTTTTACATCTAATTTACCTAAAAGAATTTCTTTTTCTTTTAAATTAGTTTGAAGACTATTATATTCGGTATTTACTTTTTTATAATTAGCTTCTACTTCATTCATCGTTAATGCAAGATCAGACTTTTGTTTTTTAAGTTTCTCCAGTTCATTTTGAGTTATTTCCTTTTTACTGGCAACTTCCGCGGTTTCTTCTAAAATACTCACTAACTTAACATCTAATTTTGCACTTTTTATCTCTTCATTTCCCTTTATTTCTAATTCTTTTTTATTTAAAGCCTCTTCTAACCCTCTTATTTTATTAGTTCTTGTATTTAATATTTCATTTAAATTAATAAGTTGTTTAGATATTTCATTAGATTTATTTTCTAGTTCACTAACTTTATTTTGATCTTCTTCATAATCTTTATTTTTAGTATTAAGATTTATTTTAGCTATTTCTATTTTTTCTAATACTTCATTTAAAGCTAATTTATCATTTAATGGATTAGCATTTTTAGAGTAACCACCCGTAACAGAACCACCGGCATATAATACTTCTCCCTCTAAAGATACAATTTTATACTTATAATTTAAAATTCGCCCTAAATCATTTAAAGCATCTAAATCTTTAGCAATAATAACATTCCCTAATTGATTTTTAATTATATTATCATACATTTTATCATAAGAAACTAAAGCCGAAGCAATATTTATAAATCCCGGATTATTCTTAATTTTAGCTATATCTTCCGGATTAACATTCCGTGCTTTAATTATATTTAAAGGAAAGAATGTTGCCCTTCCCAGCTTATTTTCTTTTAAAAAGTTAATACAAGCTTTAGTTTCACTTTCATCATCTACAACAATAAAATTAGCCGCTCCCCCAAGTGATGTTTCAATCGCCAGATTATATACCGCTTCTGTTTCAATTAAGTTACCAATAGTATTATGAACACCCTTTAAACGCATATTATTAATAATACTTCGAACACTACTAGGCATCCTAGAATTATTTGAAATATTTTCTTCTAAGATTGCTTTCTTATTCTCTAAATACATTAAATCTTTCTCTGTAGCATTTATATTTGCCATTAAATTATTTTTAGTAACTTTCACTGTAATTAATTCATTATCTATTTCTTCTTTTAAAATCGCTTGTTCTTTAATATCTTTAATTAAATCATCTAGTTTGGCTTTTTCTGTAGCTAAACTTTTTTTCAAGTCTAATTCCTCTTCTTTTAGTTTTATTAAAGCTTCATTTAAATTATCTTCTTTTATTTCGTATTTCTTTCGCTCCATTGTTACAAGCTTTTCGGCTTCTAGACTGGCTAAATTTTCTGTAAGACTTATAAATTCATTATTTTTCGCGGTTATCTCTTCTGCAAGTTTTAAATCTTCCAGTTTTAATTTTTCTAATTTAGAATTATCTTGAGTATTATTTTTATTAATTGAAGTTAATTCTTTTTCTAAAGAAAGAACCTCTGCTTTAAGCTTTTTATATTCCGTATTAATAGATGTAATATCAGTGGCAATTAAAGCTATTTCAATATTTTTAAGTTCATTTTTTAAATCTAAATAACGTTTAGCAATAATACTTTGTTTTTCCAAGGGTTTAACACTTTTTTCTAATTCTTCTATAACAAGTTTAATCCGAGCAATATTTTCTTGAGTTTTTTCAAGTTTCCTTTGACTTACTTCTTTTCTTTTCTTATATTTTAAAACCCCTGCGGCATCCTCAAATATTGTTCTTCTTTCTTCCGGTTTATTATTTATTATATCTGAAACATTCCCTTGAGATATAATATTAAATGAGTCATTACCCGCGCCTGTATCTAAAAAAATATCTGTTATGTCCTTTAATCTTACTTTCGTATTATTAATAAAATATTCATTTTCACCCGTAGAATAAATAACTCTTTTAATTTCAATTTCTTTAAAATCACTGTTAAGATAATGATCACTATTATCAAATATTAAAGCAACATAAGCCCGATTATGAGGAGCTCGAGACTTAGACCCACTAAAAATAACATCACTCATAGTCGTCATGCCTCTTAAAGATTTAATACTTTGTTCTCCTAAAACCCATCTTACCGCGTCTACTATATTACTTTTACCCGACCCATTTGGCCCCACGATCGCCGTTATACCTTCTTTTATTTCTAAATCTATTTTATCTGCGAATGATTTAAACCCAAAGGCCCTAATGTTTTTCAAATACACGATTCTTCACCCTACTTTGCTTTTTTGGCTAGGGCATTTTTGGCCGCTTTTTGTTCCGCTTCTTTTTTACTTTTACCAATACCTCTACCATAACATATTCCATCAATTACAACATCAAACACAAAAGTTTTATCATGACTAGGACCTGTTTCACTTACTAAAACATATTCTAAAGTTTGCCTATCCGTTTGCACCATTTCTTGAAGTTTAGATTTATAATCCCCTAAAAAGACATGATGTTCTTTAACATAAGGCATTAAAACTTTTAAAACATATTCTTTGGCCACTAAAAAACCTTGATCTAAATAAATAGCCCCTAAAACACTTTCAAAACAATCCGCGATTATTGTATCATTAATATCCTT
>CANQDN010000081.1 GCA_947593275.1 uncultured Bacilli bacterium | reverse complement strand
GCTATTGGTATTATTCCAAGTAGTGGAAAATATAGTAAAGGTACATTTGCTCATCCAGATATTGCTTTTGAATTTGCCAGTTGGTTATCACCCGAATTTAAATTATATTTAATCACGGAATTTGAAAGATTAAAAACTAATGAAGCATATCAATATAAAATTGAATGGAGTGCTACGAGACTTTTATCGAAAGTTAATTATGCGATTCATACAGATGCAATTAATAAATGCATAGTTCCTACTTTAACAGAAGAACAAAAAGAATTTGTTTATGCTGAAGAAGCTGATGTATTAAACGTTGCATTATTTGGAATGACTGCAAAAGAATGGAGTAAGAGTAATCCTGAATTAGCTTTAAAAGGCAATATAAGAGATTATACTGATTTACTTCATTTAGTAATATTAAATAATTTACAAAATACAAATGCAGAATTAATTCAAGAAAAAGTTTCTCAAAGGGAAAGACTTATTAGATTAAACAATTCAGCAAGAAGACAAATGGAAGCCTTAAAAAATAACAAAAATATTAAAAATTTAGAATTGTTACAAAAACAAGTTAATGAGAATAAGTTGACTTAACAATAAAAATTATATAAGATGAGAATGTTAGCAAATATAACTTTGTTGACATTTTTTTATGAATGGATGGTAATGTATAGAAAAAATATAAATGTTTGAACTAGAAATTTATTGCTTGCTTAGTGTTATTACTAATAGTATAATAATATGTATATATAAATTATTAGATTATTTTAGGGCGGTGTAAATGTGAAAGATAAATTGAATGGAAATGAAAAAAATATTTTATAATGATTAGGAAGGAAATACTAAAGTTTTAGTGGTAATTCTAAATATGTTATTGTAGTTTTTATTTTAAAATTTAAGGAGGTGTATGTATGAATAAGAAAGAAAATTCTAATAATATTGTGATTTATCAAACAGAGGATGGAGAAACTAAAATTGATGTAAAATTGGAAAATGAAACTGTTTGGTTATCACAGCAACAAATGGCATTGCTTTTTAAAACTTCAAGGACAAATATTATTGAACATATAAACAATATATATTTAGAGGGAGAATTGGATAAAATTTCAACATGTCAGAATTTCCGACAAGTTCGAAAAGAAGGAAATAGAGAGGTATCACGAGAAATTCCATTTTATAATTTAGATATGATTATTTCTTTAGGATATCGTATTAAATCTAAAATAGCCACTAATTTTAGAAAGTGGGCTACTGAAAGATTAAAAGAGTATATGATTAAAGGTTTTATTTTAGATGATGAACGTCTTAAAGGCAATGCTGGTGGCAATTACTGGAAAGAATTACTTGCTAGAATAAAGGATATTAGATCTTCAGAAAAAGTTCTTTATCGCCAAGTTTTGGATTTATATGCTACTGCAGTTGATTATAATCCTAAAGATGAAAAGTCTATTGAGTTTTTTAAAATTGTCCAAAATAAACTTCATTTTGCTACCCATGGTCATACTGCTTCAGAAGTAATTTATGAAAGAGCGAATGCGGAAAAACCATTTATGGGACTTACAACATTTAGTGGTGATATTCCGGTTATGAGTGATGTTGTTATTGCTAAAAATTATTTGACAGAGGAAGAGTTAAAGATTTTAAATAATTTAGTATCAGGGTATTTTGATTTTGCTGAAATTCAAGCAATTAGGCATAAACAAATGTATATGGAAGATTATATAAAAGAGCTTGATTTGATATTATCTACTACTGGAGAAAAATTAATGGGCACTGGTACTATAAGTCATGATGAAGCCATTAAAAAAGCAAAAAGTGAATATAGAAAATATCAAGTTAAAGAAATTAGTCCAGTGGAAAAAGCGTATTTAGAAACATTAAAGGGTATAAGTAAAAAGATAGATGATAAAGAAAGATAACAAAAAATTTATGTTCAAAATAATGAAGGATGCGATTTTTATGAGTGATGTTGATATTAGATTATTGAAGGATACTGATACGGATTATAAATTGTTAGAAAAATGGTATCAGGAAGAAGAAATATATTCTAGTTTTGAACAGAGAAAATTAAATTATAAAGAAATAAAAGAAAAATATTATCCTAGAACTTTAAAGACAGCAAAAGTTCCAGTTTATATGATTGAATATAAAAAAAGACCTGTTGGTATTATTCAGTATAAATTGGTAGATCTTGAAGATAAAGAATTGTATCATCTAAAAGGTAATTATATTTATGAAATTGATGTATTTATTGGAGAATTAAATGAGCATAATAAAGGAATTGGAAGTTCAGCAATAAATAAATTATCTGAATTTTTATATAAAGAAAAAAATGTGGAATTATTAGTCATGTGTCCATTAAAAAATAATCAAAAAGCTATAAATTGCTATAAAAAATGTGGTTTTTATATAAAAGATTATTTTGATACAAATGATACAATAGGAATAGTTCAAACATATGCTTTGATGATTAAAGAAAAAATTTGAGTTGATAGGATTCTTTTGATTATTATAGTTTGGTCTAAAAAACTTAAAAATAATTATGTAAAATAAAGAAAATTAAAATGTCATCTATTAAACAGGTGACATTTTAAAAGTTACTAATTTTAGAGAATGACTAAAAGGTTTTTTTAATGGTTCTTTCTTGATCTTCTATTAATTGATCAGTTGCAATAGTAATTGCGGTATCTAAGAAACCATTTATAGTATTTTTATATAATAATAATATTTTTGTGATAAGTTAAATAAGCAATCATTTTGGAGGGTTGAATAAAAAAACTAGATTGTTATATTTGAAAAAATAAGTTGATTAAAAAATAAAAAAACTATATAATAAAGATAAATTTTGTTTTTATTTGAAATAAATGGAGATATTATTTAATGAAAGGAGTTTGTTAAAAAATGTGGGACGAACGTCATAGTTTTATGTGTTATATGTATGAAAAAGAGCGTCAGAATGAGCGTAAAAAAAGGGAAGCACAGGAAAGACTACGTAAAAAGATAAAAAAAGAGAGACAAATGAATTATAGTCCACTCTGGGGAGATGCACTTGAAGATATAAAAAAGGTAGAAGAAATTATAGATAAAGATATGGAAGGTAGCATTTATTATGAATATAAATATGATCTAAATGGAGTAACAGTGATTAAACATATAAATCCGGATTATGTTCCATCCTGTGGGGAAGAGCTTCAAAATGTAAAAGATGAATCTTTAGATTTGAGTAGGACTTTAAAATTAAAAAAATAGAGGATAATAGTTAAATATTAATTATAATGCTGATTTAAGTATAAAAAATCAAGGCATTTAATTTGTCTTGAATTTTTTTATCTATTTAATATGTAGAAGAATAGATTTAAGTAAGTTGCAAATAATACCCATATTAAATAGGGAATTTGGAGTAAGCCAGTTTTTTTACTCTTTTTATAAAATGTTAAAATCATCTTTAAAACGAAAGCAGCAAGAAGAATTATCCAAATTAATGCGATAAAACGCCATTTTAAACCAAAGAAGATGACTGGCCATAAAAAGTTTAAGATCAACTGAGTGTAATAAGATTTTTTAACTGTTTCATCATTATCTTTATTAATTACTAACATGCCATAGCTGATACCCATTAAGATATAAAGTATAGTCCAAACGATTGGAAAAACAATACTTGGGGGAGCTAGAGGGGGTTTTATTAATTCTTGATAGGCTGTAGATGGTTTAGTAAAAATAGTAATTATTCCGCTTATTATTAAAGGGATAAGAATAGTTTTTAAGTATGTTTTTATTTTTGACATCTTTTAAATTGCCTCCTTTTTAATAGTTTATTATAATCCTAAAAAAATATACTAGTTGAAATTAAAAGAAATAAATGGTATTATTGGTATAGATTGGTGGATTTTAAAATGGAAAAAAAAGAAAAGTTGGATATTTTAGTAAAATTAGAGGAAAAACTTAGAGATATTGGGAGGTCTCTTTGATGTTGATGAGTTAGAGAAAGAAAAAAGTAGTCTTTTAAATATAGTTAATGAAGAGCATTTTTGGGATAATGTTACCAGTGCTAATGAGACTTATCAACAATTAAAAAATATTAATAAAATATTAGATCTATATAATAATTTAGAAGATAATATAAGTATAGCTAAAGAATTATTAGAGATAGAAGATATAAGTTTAGATAACATAAATAAATTAAAGGAAGATATTCATAAAATAGAAATTAATACTTTATTTAAGGGACCTTATGATAATAATAGTTGTTATTTGGAGATTCATCCAGGAGCGGGGGGAACTGAGTCTTGTGATTGGGCTAGTATGTTACTTAGAATGTATGAGAGATTTTTGGATAAAAATAATTATAAATATAAAGTTATTGACATGCAAGATGGGGATCAAGCAGGTATTAAGAGTGCAACATTATATATAGAAGGGTTTTATGCTTATGGTTATCTTAAAAATGAAATGGGAGTTCATAGATTAGTGAGGATTTCACCTTTTGATGCGAATAAAAGGAGACATACTTCTTTTGCGTCTGTTAGTGTTACTCCAGAATTTGGAGAGCTTGGAGATATTATCTTAAAACCGGAAGATTTAAAAATAGATGTATATCATTCTAGTGGGGCAGGAGGACAATCGGTAAATACTTCTAATTCAGCGGTTAGAATTACCCATTTGCCAACAAAAACAGTTGTTACCTGTCAGGTAGAAAGAAGTCAACTTAGAAATAAAGAGATGGCTTTAAAGATTTTGCAAAATAAACTTTATCAATTGAAATTAAAAGAACAAGAAAGTAAGCTTAAAAATATTACGGGAGATATAGATGATATTAACTTTGGTAGTCAGATAAGAAGTTATATTTTAGAGCCTTATAAACTAGTTAAAGATCATAGATCTAATTATGAAGAAAATGATCCTGAAAGTGTATTAGATGGAGATTTAAAAGAGTTAATTTATAGTGTTTTAAAGATGAAAAAAGATTAACTCTTTTTTAGTGGGAATTTTTTTTGACAATCGGGGCAAGTAAGTTTTATTTCACCTTTGGTTAAATCTTCAATATAAGTTAATAGTTTGTTTATTTCTTTAGGTATTAAAGCTTCATAACGACAATAGGGACACTTTATTTTGCGGCTTTTAGTTAGATAAAGAGTGTCGTTTGGAAGTAAGTTTGTTATATTTGTTTCGAGAGCGGTTGCAATATTGTTTAAAGCGCTGATGGAAAATGATTGATAAGTTCGGGATTCAATATTAGCAATAAAAGATAGGGAGTAATTAGTTATTTCCGCCAGTTTTTCCTGAGTTATATTAAGACTTTTACGTCTTTTTTTAATGTTTTTTCCTATTTCATTATATAATTCTAAATCATTCATAGAGCACCTTTTGGTTCCTTTCAAAGTACATATTAGCACAAAAGATGCGCGAAATTTGTCACATTTTGGAAAAATCGTTAGAATTTTTAGGAATTAGCTTACCATTACAGTTTGGACAATTAAAAGATGGGTAGGCGTCTTTATTTTTACCAACATTATATATAAATTCAAAAACATCGATTATTTCAATAGGTAAATTAAGAGTATTACCACATTTATCACAGATATATTCGATACTTTTCATGTTATTTTTATTGCCTAAGCTATTACTATCATAACAAATCTCGTGAAGACCAACACCTAAAGCGGTAGCAATGCGCCATAAAG
>CANQDN010000080.1 GCA_947593275.1 uncultured Bacilli bacterium | reverse complement strand
GTTTATTCGGTGGTGAAAAACAAAGATTATCCCTTGCTCGAGCTCTAGCCGTCACTCCCGATATTCTCCTTTTAGATGAAATTACTAGTGCTTTAGATATTGAAACTGAAGAAAAAGTAAGTGAAAGTATCAACAACCTAAATTATAAAGCCACTAAAATAATTATTGCTAGTAAAATAGTCTCAGTTAAAAATGCCCAAAAGATTTATGTTTTAGACGGAGGATTAGTAATTGAAGAAGGAACTCATGAAGAATTACTCGCTAAAAAAGGTTATTATTATGAGTTATATAAAATAGGAAAGGGTGAGTATGATGGTTAATAATTATCAAAAAGATGAAGCTAAAACAACATTTTCTTTCCATAATTTAAAAAGAATGCTTAAATTTTTCTTAAAATATAAAAAAGAATTATATTTATCTTTCTTTCTAGGTATTATCTCAAGCATTCTTTTACTCTTAATTCCTAAAATTCTTATGTACGCAATAGACAATTCTTTTGTTAATAAAAATTATCCGGAAATTGTTTTTTTAGCCTTTATGGTTTTAATAATCGTTTTTATAAGTACCTTTTTAACTAAAATTAAACGCGATAAATTAGTTATAGTTCTAGATAAAGTATCTCATGACTTAAAACTCGCTTTATTTACTAAACTACAGTATTTACCTAGTAATTATTTTGATACTCATAGTCATGGAAAAATCTATAATCGAGCAAGCACCTATCCTGATGATGTAAGTGCCATATTTTGTTATGTTTTAATGGATAGTATTTTAGATATTATAAATTTAATATTTGTAGTTATATTTATGTTTTCAACTAATGTAAGACTATCTTTAATTTCCATTGTAATTGCCTTTTTTATAACCATATTTTTCCTCCTTTTATCTCCTCTAAGACGTAAACTCCAACATGTAGCAAACGATAAAAATTCTAATGTAACCGCGTATTTATCTGAAAGTATAAATGGTATTAGAATAACTCAAAGCTTTAATAGAGAAACTAAAAACGAAAGTATTTTAAATGATTTAGAAAGAAAAAGAATAAATGCAGTCAAAAAAACTATTTATGTCGGTAATTTAAATTGGAGTGTATCGGATATATTTAATTATCTAAGTATGCTTTTAATTTATTATATTGGCTTTAAATATATGTATCCTGTAGTTAGTTTAGGAGTTATTATCGCTATTGATGCCTATAGTGCTCGTTTTTGGGAACCTATTAGATATTTAACCAGTAGTTATAGTGACTTAATGGACGCGAGTACCTTTATGGAAAGAATCTTTGAATTATTAGATGAACCTTTAATTATAACTAACCCTCTAAATCCTGAAAAACTAGCCATAAAAGGAAATATTAGCTTTAAAAACGTTAGTTTTAGTTATGATAATAAAGTAAAAGTATTAGACCATTTAAATTTAAACATTGAAGCCGGCACTAAAATTGGCCTTGTTGGTGAAACTGGAAGTGGGAAATCGACTATTTTAAGCCTCATCTCTAGGTTTTATGATATTAATGCAGGCAAACTTTTAATTGATGGTGTTGAAATCCAAAATATAGCCTTAGAAAACTTAAGAAGTAGTATTAGTATGATGCTGCAAGATAGTTATTTATTTGCAAGATCTGTATATGATAATTTAGTATTAGATAAAAATATTCCTTTAAAAGAAGTAAGAAAAATCTGTAAATTATTAGATATTGATGATATGATTATGGCTCTCGAAAAGGGCTATGATACAATCCTTTTAAATAATGGCTCTAATCTTTCCAGTGGTGAAAGACAACTTCTATCTATCGCCCGTATTATGATCCAAAATCCCCGTATTTTAATATTAGACGAAGCAACAAGTAATATTGACTTAAAAACCGAAAAGAAAATCGAACGAGCCCTCAAAATAGCCACCAAAAATAGAACTACTATCATGGTTGCTCATCGTATTTCCACTGTGAAAAATTGTGATAAAATCGTCTTAATTAAAGATCATAAAAATTATGAAGAAGGAACTCATGAAGAATTAATGGCCAAAAAAGGTGCTTATTATAAATTATATAAGACCCAAGATGCCTAAAATATATTTACTTAATTTTTAATATTTGCTATAATTATCCATAGGATGTGTTGAAAATTGAAAAAAGTAATAATATTTGGAGCTATAGTCGTAGTAGCCGTACTTGCTATTATTCTAATACCCAAAAAAGCAAAAACTGATGCTAAAGTAACTATTTATGTTTTTAGAGGGGCTACTTGTGAACATTGTGAAGCTGCTTTAGATTATATATCTAAAAATGAAGATAGTATCCCAGAAGGTGTTGAAATAGTAACCTATGAAGTTTGGAAAAACTCTAGTAATGAAGCTTTACATCAAGCTTTAGTAAAAAAATTAGGCGTCTCAGACAGTAACAAAAATAGTGTACCATTATTTGTAATTGGTAATGATTTTATTGTTGGAATGTCCCCTAATAAAGCTGATTTTGATGAAATATTAGATAAAGCACAAGAATATTTAAATGGAACTAAAAAATATAAAGATGAAGTAAAAGAATCAGTAAATGAACTAAAAAAAGAAGATCCTGACTATAAATTTAGTGCCGTATCCTTTGATGTATTATACGCAAATAATAAATTTGCTATGACTATCGTTTTAGGTATCTTTGGACTTCTAATTATTGGTTTTTTAGGAATGATTTTATTTTCTAAACAGAAATAGTTCTTAAACTACTTTAATTAGTAGTTTTTTTCTGCTATAATTTATATATACGTAAGGATGTGATTAGCCTTGAAAGTTATATTATTAGAAGATGTTAAAAAAGTTGGTAAAAAAGACGCGATAGTAGAAGTAAGTGATGGTTATGCCAATAATTATTTACTAAAGAATAAACTTGCCGTTAGTTATACCAAAAAAAGTAAAGAAGTTTTAGATAAAGAACTTGAAGAAAGAAAAATAAAAGAAGACACTCAAGTTAAAGAATATAATAAAATAAAAGATTCTTTAAAGAATACTACTCTAAAATTTAAAGTAAAAACTGGCAATGATGACAAAGTCTTTGGTAAAATATCCACTAAACAAATCGCTGATAAACTAAAAGAATTAAATTATAATATTGATAAAAAATGTATTAGTTTTGATCATGATTTAGATACTTTAGGTATTCATGAAATAACCATTACTTTACATAAACAAGTTAATTTTAAAATAAAAGTGCATTTAGAAAAATAAGTAGGTGATATAATGGCAAATAGAGCACTACCCCATGATTTAGAAGCCGAAATGAGTGTTTTAGGCGTTGCTTTTTTAAATAAAGATGCAATTGAAACAATAAATGATGAAGTAACCGAAGATATGTTTTATAGTGATAAAAATCGGCTTATTTTTAATGCCATAATTAGTCTTTATAAAGAACATAATCCCATTGATTTAACGACAGTTAAAGCGGAACTTGACAAGAAAAAAGAACTAAATGAAGTAGGGGGTCTTACTTATTTAACTGAAGTTATCGACTCTGTTGTAACCGCGGCCAATTTAAATTATTATATTAAAATATTAAAAGAAAATACTATTAGACGTAATTTAATTAATACCGCGACTGATATCATAACTAATTCTTATAATGACGAAAATATTACTGGTTTACTTGATGATGCTGAAAGAAATATTTTAAATACTGTTAGAGTCCGCGAAACTAGTGAATTTGTACCCATTCATGAAATTTTAAGACGTGCTCAAGAAAGATTAGAAGAATTATCTAAAAATAAAAGTGATGTAACCGGGATTAGAACAGGTTTTTATGATCTTGATCGTGTAACTGCGGGGCTTCACGGTGGAGAACTTATAATCCTCGCAGCCCGTCCTGGTATGGGTAAAACAGCCTTTGCTCTTAATATTGCTACTAATGCTGCTTTTACAACTGATAAAGCTATTGCCATTTTTAACCTTGAAATGTCTGCCGAAATGCTTGTTAATCGAATGATCGCAAGTGTCGGAGGCATCGATTCTTATAAGTTAAATACTGGTAAAATGGAACATAATGATTGGAAAAGATATAATGAAGCAATGAGTAAACTTGCTAATACGAATATTTATATAGAAGATAATGCTAGTATCACTTGCCCAGAAATAAAAGCCAAATGTCGTCGTTTAAGCACTCTTCCAAATGGTCTAGGTCTAGTTGTAATTGATTATTTGCAGTTAGTTACAACTGGCTCAAATCGCGTTGAATCTCGTCAAGTTGAAGTATCCGAAATATCTCGCAGCTTAAAAACTATGGCTTTAGAATTAGATGTCCCTGTAATTGCACTTGCCCAATTATCTCGTAGTGTTGATAAAAGAGAAAACAAAGAACCCGCTCTAGTCGACTTAAGAGAATCAGGTTCTCTAGAACAAGATGCTGATTTAGTTTTATTTTTAAATCGTAAAGATTATTATGAAGCTAAAACTGATAAACATGAAAATATTGTCCCTGTAGATGTCATAATTGCTAAACATCGTAAAGGATCTACTGGTCTATATCGTTTATTATTTGAACTTAATATGAGTAATTTTAAAAATTATTTGAATCCTGAAAATATTAAAGAGGTGAACTATGAATAATAAAAATATTGTTAGTGTATTACTAGTATCCATAATTGGTATCTTAATTCTTTTAAGTACTACATCTAAAAGACTAACTAATTCCATTAATACTTTTTATCAAGTATATTTAAATGGTGAAAAAATAGGTGTTCTTTCATCTAAAAATGAATTATATAACCTAATCGATAAAAACCAAAGTTCAATTAAAGAAACTTATAAAGTAAAAACTGTCTATCCCCCCACTGATTTAAAGATAGTTCCCACAAGTAGTTATGTTACAAACTTAAATACTCCCGAACAAATCTATAATAGTATTGAAAAAATAGATAATTTTACTATTAAAGGCTACAAAATAACTGTAACTGGTGAAGATAATAATTATACTATCAATGTTCTTGATAAAAATATTTTTTATGATGCTGCCAAAAGATTTGTCCGTGCCTTTTTAGACGAAGACGAATACGATAAATATATCAATAATGAACAAGAAGAAATAACTTCAACTGGTCGTATTATTAGAAATATGAACTTTTTAGAAAATATTACCATTAAAGAAGCTTATATTAGTGTTGATGAAAAAATATATACCGAAGAACAAGAATTAAGTCATTTCTTACTTTTTGGAAATGATCCCGAAAATGAGACTTATACCATCAAATCTGGTGATACTATTGAATCAGTTTCCGAAAATAATCAACTTAGTACCGAAGAATTTTTAATTGCTAATGCTAGTTATAAATCTAAAGATACATTACTTCGAATTGGGGATAAAGTAAACGTTACTTTAATTGATCCTCAGTTAACATTTGCTTATGAATTATACGAAGTTTATGACGCTATAGATTATTATGAAAAGAAAACCGAAGCTGATAATACTAAAAATGTTGGTTATAGTGAAATTACTACTCGTGGCCAAAATGGAAAAGTTCGTTATTCCGAAGTTTATACTGTAACTAATGGAGTCCGTCCTCAAGGAGCTGAACCTCAGATTTTATACACTTTAATTGATAGAATTGACCAAGTAACTAAAGTTGGTACGAAAAATCCTAATCCTTATGTTCCAGTTGATCCAGTAGTCTTAAATGGTGATTGGGGCTGGCCTACCAATAGAGGATATGTTATTACCAGCTTTAGAGGTTGGCGTT
>CANQDN010000079.1 GCA_947593275.1 uncultured Bacilli bacterium | reverse complement strand
TACTCTTTTCCTCTAGTATAAGCATAAACAGAACCTTAAATATAATCTTCTAGGGAAACTGTATCTAATACTTCTTTATCACTACTAGCACTATAACAATTAGTAACATTAACTGTTAATTCATTAATATTACATGTTGCCTCATCATATCCTAATGAGTCTGTATTATCATCACTACCCATTAAAACTACCATTAAAATAAGAATAAATATTACTAAGACACCTATTATTAAAAGTAATTCTGGATGTTGCTTTAAAATTGTTGCAATAGCTTTCTTTAAAGCTTTATCTTTTAAATTATCTTTACTACTATCTTTTGAATCCGGAATATTATTATCTTCACTATCTACTTCATTTGGTATAACACCCGGATTATTTAGTGCATCACCAGAATCTTTTTCATCTGTCTTTCCCTCATTTAAATCATTACTTAAATCACCATCACCATCTAAAGACTCTCCGTGACTAGAATTTAATAATTCTTCATCACTTGATACTTCTTCAGCATTTTCACCATCTAAAATTTGTTTATTATATATTCCATTTTTATGTCCCTTTAAAACACCACCACTAAAAGCCTGTCCACCAATTTTATTAACTCCTCTAACTCTATTAAACTCTCTTAAACTTACTCCTTCTTGTCTTTCTACTTCATTATTTAAAGGAACATTACCAGTCACATTAGATTGAGAACTTAAAGCTCCAACATTACTTGAAACTTCATTTTCTTGTCCTAATATAACTCCATTATTTTGTTTTTCACCAACATAAACTTGCCTGTTACTATAACTACTATCAAACTTACTTTCTTCACTATCTACTTTACTATTAACATTAGCATTCTTAGGCTCAATAACACTATTTGTTCTATCTCCCGAATTAATATTATAATTTACATTTGTTTTACTATTATCTACAGTATTAGCACTATAATTTAAATTAGTTTTACTATTAATATTTGCTGTTACTTCATTATTTATATTACTTTTACTACTAATATCTGTGGTTACTTCACTATTTAGATTTCCCGTTATGACTTCATTAAGACTTACCTCACGCTTAACATTTATATCAAAATCCCCATTAAAGGTATTAATTGTATTTAAAACTTTATGAGCTCTATTTACATCTACAAACTTTAAATTATCCGCACTTATAATATTTCTTTTAACTGCCCCTTCAACTAAAGCTGCCTCCAATAAAACTCTTAAATTATCATTCTCTTGATTTCCTTTTAAAATCTTACTTAAAAATCTTCCTATTACACTATCTTTTCTTTTATCTTTAAAATAATCCCCAAATACTTTTTCTAAATTATTTCCTCTATCTTTCGCATTATTTACTAAATCTAATAATAACTTAGTTATATAATAATTAAGATTCTTCTCATCTATCCCATAATGCATTAAATTATTTGCTAAACTATCAAATGTCTCTTCAACATTTTGATTAAATTCATCTTTTTTATCTAAACTATTTCTAACTCTTCCATAAATATTCGTAACTTCCCCAAGCATATCATCTAAAAAATCATTACTATATATTTTTCCATTATTTAAATAAGTTTTATAACTATTTATTTTTTCTTCTAAATTAGAATCAAGATTATAAGTGCTAATTGTATCTAATAAAGTATTAATTACTTTAGTTTTTAAATTATAAGTTTTAGATATATCATCATCTTCTGTTTTTAAAGCATTATCTATAAATACATAATCTTCTTTTAAATTATCCTTTAATGCTTTATCTAACTCTTCATCAATTTCTATCCGATAAGGCTTACCACCTATTATAATATATATATACTTTTTCAAAATCAATCACCACTTAAGTTAACTTAAGAAAATTATACCATAAATATCTTCAAAAAAAAAGAACTAATCATTAGACACTATTTTAAATATTTCACATAAATTAATAATGAGAATACATGAAAGGGTGAATAATATGAATAACAATGATAATAGTACATCTGGAAATTGCATAAATGAAATATTAAGCGTTATTTTAGTTTTACAACAAAATGCTTGTCCAGAATCTTGCCTTGATGCTTGTGATCGGCCTGTTTTAGGTGGTGGACCTAATTGTTTAATATGTAATACTAGACCAGTAATGTTATATACTTGTAATGGAAATGGAACTCCTTGGAGTATGCCTACAACCAAAGATACTACTATAACTTGTACTGGCGCTACAACAACAGAATGCTCAAGCATTTTTAGAGTTGAAAAAATCGAAGGAAACTGCTGTACTTTTAGAGTTCTAGCCGATAATCCTGATACAACTAGCCTAAATCCATATATTGCAACCAATTCTTTCTTCACGATGGACTGTGATTGCTTATGTGCCATAAGATGTTTAAGTGATACTTACGTTGATTGTGTTTGTTAAATCTTAAAAAACCTCAATCGAGGTTTTTATTTTGATCTATTTTAAGATATTCTCCCACCATTTCTTTAAATTTATCTAAAAGATTATTATGTAAAATATTTCTTGGACAATCTTTCCCATTAAAATCATGATGTGTCTTTATTGCACTTATATCTAAATTATAAGCTTTTAAAAGATATGCCACTAATTTAGCCGCATTTATAAACGTCTTATTAAAGTCTCCATCAGCATTAACACATAACTCGATTCCAATACCATATAAATTTCCACTTCTCTCTCCTGCATGATAAGCAATCTCATCATCCGGCATATGATGATATATTTCTGTATCATCTACTGTATAATGCCATGAAGTATATGTATTATTATTATAACTTAAATAATTCGCATGATTAAGACTTCTTACTCCCTCTTTAAAATTATCTGTCTCATGAATTACAATATATTTAATGATTCTTTTAGTCCCTGGTCTAGCATTATCACTTAAAGGAATAATTTGAGTATTAACCCTTGTCCCATAAACATCTTCCGGATAAACTGATTCTTGATAAAATTCCAAAAAATCTCGCAAATTTTGGTTTTTTTTATTAATTATAATTTCTCTACTTTTAGATACACTAAAACCAATTAATATTATAATTAATATTAAAAAAAGTACTTTATATTTCATTTTCAGTTTTCTAAAAATATTTACCAAGTTCCATTCCCTCTTTTAAAATACATTCATTTTTATATTCTTTATTTCTTCTAAAACTTAATTAATTATATGCTTTAAAACTTCCAAATATTTAAAAAAAAGAAAACCTTTTTAGTTTTCTAAATTTCTATTAATTCATACTCTCTTGATCCAATATTAAGTTCTTCCGCTCTTTCAACTGTATGTACTCCATGAAGAGATTCAATTCTTTCTATTAACTCATCTTTTCCTGGATCACTAGAATTATAAACTAAATCTAAACAAGCCTGATCAATCGCCACAGGATCTAAACTTGCTAAAATACCTATATCTTTCATACAAGGACTAGAAGCATTTCCATCACAATCACAATCTTTAGAAATATTCTTCATTACATTAATAAAAACCATATTACCTTTAAAATAATCAACTACACTTAAAGCCGCATCAGCCATTGCTTCCAAAAATCTATCTTGTTCTGGTAAATTACTAAATAATTCTTCTTGATTTTCAACTTTACCCGCTGTATGAATTAAAGTCTTACCTGCACTTGAAGCACATCCAATTGATAATTGTTTTAAAGCTCCTCCATATCCTCCCATCGCATGGCCTTTAAAATGACTTAAAACTACCATTGAATCATAATTAGCCATATTTTTACCCACATAATTCTTTTTCAAAACTCTTCCATTAGGAATATCCAAAACCATATCTCCTTCTGCATCCATTAAATCAAAAGGAAAATATTTATCCCATTCATGTTCTTTAATTAATTCTCTATGTTTATCAGTTCTATTACGCGCTCCAGCATAAGCAGTATTACATTCAACAACTACACCATTAACATAATTAACTAAATCTTTTACAAATTCCGGTCTAAGATAATTCTTATTCCCTCTTTCTCCAGAATGCAACTTAACTGCCACATTCCCCTCCAATTTCTTACCTACTGCCTCATAAATCTTAATAAGATTCTCCGGAGTTATTTCTCTAATAAAATAAACTTTAGCTTTTTCCATATTATCAATCCTCTCTTCTATTTAAAGCTTTATTATTTTTTTAAAAACCAATACATCTTATTATTATCTAATCTTATTCCCAATTTTTCTTCATCATATAAATATGCCAAATAAGATTTAATTGTACTACCTACTAAAACATATTGATTAATATTAATCTCTAACTTATATATATTCCCAATTTCTTTTAAAATATCTTCAAAAGTTTTACCATCCAGACATATCTTTAATATTGTATCTATTATTTCTAAAATCTTTTTCCTATTAATATCTATCAAACTCTTAAGATCTTCTAAAGCTTCTCCATGAGAAGGAATAAATAACTTCCCCTTTAATGTCTCTAAAAAATCCAATGTATCTAAATATCCTCTTACATCATAGATAAAAAATATATGATATTTACTTATTGTCTCTAAACTAAATAAAGAATCACCTAAAAAGTATACGTCATCACTTGTTTTAATTCCAATCATATCTAAAAAATGACCCTTTAAAGGAAAATATTCTAACCCCAAAGGTAAATTACTTTGAATATCTTTAACTATCGATTCTTGAGCTAATAAAAACTTATTTCTAATCTCTTTAAAAGGATATCCCCCATATAATATTGTTGGTTCCAAAATAGGATACTTTATTAAACAAGCCTCCATATTATACGCTAAAACATCTGCCCCACATCGCTCTTGAATAACTTTATTTCCTCCAATATGATCAGCATTAGAATGCGTATTAATAATCCCCTTAATCTCCCAACCATTTTCTTCTATTATTTTAATTATTTTCTTCCCGGCTTCTTTATTATTACCCGAATCTATTAAATAAACTTTATTATTATCTACTTTATATATTCCAATATTTGTCGGATTTTTAAGATAATAAGTATTTTTTCCAACTTGTCTTAATTCCATATTATCCTCTATTCAAAAGTAACTGTAATATCTTCACTTCCCAAATCTGGTAAATTATCAATATGTCCTATTTTCGTATAACTAAAACTAGTATCAAAAGTCTTATAAAATAAAACTAAACAATCCCCTTGATAAATCATAATATCCCCTTTTTCAATTGTTCCTACCGTCATTGGACTAATCTTTAAAGAAGCATCTAAATAATGATATTTTTCATTTCCATTTAACTCATTCATTTTAATCTCTAAAGGAAGTAATTTAAGTAAATCATATACTGCATCATTATTCTCTAAAGTAACTGGATAACTAATCCCATCAATAACTACACTCATCTCTTTTTTAATTTCCTGATAACCTCCTTCATTTTCCTCACCATTATTTCCATTATTCACGTTTTTACTTCCTCCTCTACTAGGCACTAACAAAAAATATAAACCAACTACTACTAAAACAATAATAAGCACTTTAACTGCTTTATTCAAAATAAATCACTCCTTATTTAATTAATTTAATTCTATCATATTTTTTTGGTTTTTAAAACTATAATATTAATTATTTTAAAAATGCAAAAGAATATATTAGAAGTTGATTAGACTTTTAAGATACGTCCGAAAAAATCGGACGTTTGAAAATGATTGCTAAAGATGGTAAAAATTTAACAGATTGTGCAACGTACATAATTTTAGACAGCTAAAAAATTAAAAAAACTAGGATAAAACCTAGTAAATAAGCCAAATATGGTAGCGACGGAGGGGATCGAACCCCCGACCTACCGGGTATGAACCGGTCGCT
>CANQDN010000078.1 GCA_947593275.1 uncultured Bacilli bacterium | reverse complement strand
GCCACTGAATGAGCAAAACCCGTCGTCGGAATAAGTAATCCTGCTTTAGCTTTACTCATCCAATTATCAAAAAAGCCTAAAGCTGTAAATAATGAAGATGTAAATATAACAATTAAACAAGTCCAAGTACTCGCATCTATCCTAGAAACATGCCAAATATTCATTATAACTTGAATAATCCCTTCTACTACAAATCCAATAAAACCTCCAATTAAAAAAGCATTAAAAGTATTCTCTACCTTTTTTTCTTGAGGTTCATGTTTTTTAACTAACTTTTGATATTCATCTTTATTCATAAGTTACCTCCATTCTTATTATGAAAGAATAAAAAAAAGTTATACATTTTTATTTTTATGTGTATAACCTCTATTTTACTAACATTATTTACTTTATTTTAACTAAAAGGAAAGAAAAAAGCCCTCTATTGAGGTACTTCTTCCATTTCATACAAAACTACTTGCTTTTTCTTCAAAGTTTTTTTAACATCTATAACTCTTTGATTAGTAGAACCCGCATATTTTAGTAAAAAACTATGTAATTCATCCTTATATTGACCATCAACTATAACATCAACATAATTTAATACTTCTTTATCCATAAGATCTCTATCAACTAAAAATCCTGTCCATACCCAAACTGTCTTATTAGGATACTTTGCTTTAAATATTTTAGCTAACTTAGTTGTTCCTTCAATATTTTTAGGATGCATAGGTTCACCCCCTAAAATAGATAAACCTACTATATAATCTTTACTTGCTAATTCTATTATTTTATCAATTGTCTCATCAGTAAATTCCTTCCCCCCATTAAAATCATGAGTTTCCGGATTAAAACAATTAAAACAATTAAAAGTACAACCTTGCATAAATATAGACACTCTAACTCCAGGACCATTAGAAATATCCATTTTTCTTATTTTATTATATCTCATTATACAGCTTCTTCTAGATCTTTATTATCAAGATGCATTACTCTTTCTTTAATTTCTTGAGTTCTCCCCTTATTCCAGAAATGTGATCCTATATAACCACAAGTACGTCTTGCTACATTCATTTTATTATGATCTCGATTTCCACAGTTAGGACAATACCATTCCATATTATCATCAATTAATATTTCTCCCGTATATCCACATTCATGACAATAATCTAGTTTTGTATTTAATTCAGCATACATAATATTATCATAAATAAACTTAATAACTTCAATTACAGACTCTAAATTATTACTTAAATTAGGTGTTTCAATATAACTTATAGCTCCTCCAGGACTTAAAGCTTGGAATTCACTTTCTAATTTTAACTTAGTAAAAGCATCAATTTCTTCAAATACCGGAACATGATAAGAATTAGTTATATAATCTCTATCTGTAATACCTTTAATAACTCCAAATCTTTCCTTTAAGCATTTAGCAAACTTATAAGTAGTTGATTCAATAGGAGTTCCATAAACACTATAATCTATAGCTTCTGCTTCTTTCCACATTTTGCAAGCTTCATTTAATTTCCGCATAACATTTAAACCAAATTCTTTTCCTTCCCCATTATCTGTATGTGAATGTCCAGTCATAAACTTAACACACTCATAAAGCCCTGCATAACCTAAAGAAATAGTCGAATATCCATTGTGTAATAAATCATGAATAGACTCACCCTTATTAAGTCTCGCTAAAGCCCCATGTTGCCATAATATTGGTGCTACATCACTAGTAGCTTTTGAAAGTCTTTTATGTCTAATTTGCAATGCTCTATGACATAACTCTAATCTTTCATCAAGTATTTTCCAGAATAAATCCATATCTTTATCACTTGATAAAGCTACATCAACTAAATTAATTGTAACAACCCCTTGATTAAATCTTCCATAATATTTTGGTTTACCATTTTGATCAACATAAGGAGTTAAGAATGAACGACATCCCATACATGGATAACATTGTCCATCCCCATTTTTATCAATCTTAAGTTGTTTCATAATCTTTTCAGAAATATAATCCGGAACCATTCTTTTCGCTGTACATTCTGCCGCTAACTCTGTTAAATACCAATACTTACTATTTTCATGAATATTATCTTCCTCTAACACATATAGAAGTTTTGGAAAAGCTGGTGTTACATAAACTCCTTTTTCATTTTTCATACCTTGAATTCTTTGTTTCAAAACTTCTTCAATAATCATCGCTAATTCTTCTTTATATTCTTCTGTTTCCCCAAGATACATACAAACAGATAAGAAAGGAGCTTGACCATTTGTAGTTGTCATTGAATTAATTTGATATTGAAAAGTTTGGACTCCATCCGTTATTTCTTTAGCTAAATCTTCTTTAGCGTATTTCTCACATAATTCTTTATTAAACTTTCTTGCTTTATATTTTTCTAAGTATTTATTATAACTATCTCTAACAAAAGGAGCTAAATGTGTAAGTGTTATTGTACACCCTCCATATTGACTTGAATTAACCGCTGTAATAAGTTGTGTAGCAATTGTCATCGCAGTTAAAAATCTATGAGGCTTTTCAATCATTACATCATTGATATTAGTTCCATTTTGAAGCATATCTTCCAAATTTATTAAATCACAATTATGTAAAGCATTCTGTGCAAAATAATCAGCATCATGAAAATGAATAATTCCCTCATCATGAGCTTTTACAATATCTTCAGGAAGTAAAAATCTTCTTGTAATATCTGTACTTGTAATACCCGCTAAATAATCTCTTTGTGTAGTTACAACTTTCGCATCTTTATTAGAATTTTCATTATTCCAATAATCACTTTCACCATCAATTAACTCTTTAATAGATACATCAGTTGTATTACTCTTTCTAACTAACTCTCTTGTATAACGATAAGTAATATATTTTTTAGCCAACTGATACTTACCTATAGCCATAAGTTTCATTTCAATTATATCTTGAATATCTTCAACAAGCATTCTTTTCTTACCCAATTTTTCAATATATTTTATTATATTTTTAATCTGAGTAGGACTCGCTTGATCTTCTTCTTCTACTTCTTTGTTAGCCTTCATTATTGCAGCTTCAATTTTTTCTGGACAATAATCTACCATATGTCCGTCTCTTTTAATTATTTTCATAAAACTACTCCTTCTACTTTTATAATACGCTATCAGTATAGCACATTATAAAAAAAATGTTATGTTGCAATTGCAACATTTTACGTTTTTTGATATAATTTTTTTAAGAGGTGTAAAATGAAAAAAATTTTTGATAATATTTCATCCCAAAATAAGACGAAATTACTGCGAATTTTAAAAGCTCACCAGTTTACATTTAAAAAAGATACTTCCATTCTATCTACTGTAAAGGAAGAGAATATGCTAGGTATTATCATTAAAGGTTATGCCCAAATAATCCGCACTGACCACAATGGCAATAGAACTATTATTGAAGAATTAGAAGAAGAAGAAATCTTTGGTTATGATATATCTTCTTTAGGTAATAAAGAATATGATATAATTGTAAAAGAAGATACTGAAGTTATTATTATTGACTATAGAATAATTTTAAATTGTGAAGCTAATAATAAAGCTTTTTATAACACCTTTACAAACAATTTACTAGAAATATTTACAGCTAAAATAAAAGAAAAAAATGAACGTCTAGAAATAATTACCCAAAAAACTATTCGCAATAAATTACTTGAATATTTTAGTATTATGTCTAAAAAATATGGATCTAAATATGTCTATCTTTCCTCTACTTTTACTAACCTAGCCGATTACTTAGCAATTGATCGCAGTGCTATGACAAGAGAACTTACTAACTTAAAAAATGAAGGATTTATTGAAATAAAAGGTAAAAGAATAACTCTATTATATAACGAATATATTTAAAAATTAATTGACAAAATATCTTTATTATAATAAAATAATATTGCACGAAGAAAATTCATATTATTTTATATGGGGCTTTAGCCAAGTGGTAAGGCATGGGACTGCAACTCCCCGAGCACCAGTTCAAATCTGGTAGGCCCCTCCATTAGAAACATAAAGGAAATCATCACTAGATTTCCTTTTTATATACTCTCTAAAAAACGTATTATTAGTTATTTCATTTTATCGATAAAGTCTTCTTTTTAAGCTAAGAGTTTGACATGCTCGATAGTTAGCATTTTCACTTTCTATAATTCTTTGAGCTATCCCTTTGTTTAATTCTCTAACATATTTAGGTGTAAGAGTTCTTACTTGATTATTTTGACGTTCAATAGTAATAACTTCTTTATTTAATACTTTAACTTTTACAGCCATCTATTTATTTCTCCTTTATTAATTTCTTGACAGTATTCTTCAATAAGAATTTTTGCTTTTCTTCTTTATTCTTGGCTTGTCACCTGTATTCAGTATACAATAAATTATTTTTGAAAACAAGTTAAAAATAAAAATTAATTAAATCTAAAAATAATATTGCATAAAATTTTAAATATGATAGAATGTTACTAGAACTAACCATTTTGTATGCAGATATAGTTTAATGGTAGAATGTGAGCTTCCCAAGCTTAAAATACGGGTTCGATTCCCGCTATCTGCTCCAGTGACGTTTCTGTTCGAACTTTTAAAAGTTTAGACTTAATATATAAAGTATCAATTTCAAAAGAAGTTGGTACTTTTTTGTTTAATTAAGAAAAAAACAAAAAATATATAAAAATTATAAATTGTGTGGTACAATATGTATCGTAAGAAAGGTGGTTTTGAGTTATGGAAAATTTAAAAACAAAATATGACCAAATTGTATCAAAAAGGAAAGAACTTATAGAACAAATTAATGTTTTAGCAAAGGATGAAACAGTAAAAAAATATTTTGAATTACGTAGTCAAAATGATGAATTAGCTAATCAACAAAAAAAATTGTATAAACAAATTAAAGTTGAAGAATATTCATCATGTAATCATATATGGGTTAATACATTGCATGACTATGATAGTCGAGAAGGACGTTCATACAATTATTGTGGATGTATAAAATGTAGTTTGGATAGAAGAGTTTTTCATTTAATGGAAAGCTATCATAGCCCAGATTGGTTAACATTAGATCAAAGAATAATGTATGATTTTATGAGAGATAACCATGCTTATGAGAAAGGTATTGAGACTCATATATTATGTGATTTAGATTTAGCAAAGGCAATATATTCAAAAATAAAAAAAGTACATCCTGATATAGATGATGAAACTGCCATAAAATATTTTAAAGTTGCTCTTCATAATATAAGAGATACTAAGATAAGTAATGAAAGAAAAGAAAGTAGAGCCAAAAGATTATCATTAAGTCCTAAATTTAATAAATGGAATGGTTGGGATGTTAGTAGATATTAGTTTTATTAAATAATAACTAATTTTAAAATAGAATGAAACATAATAGTAATATTTTTAAGATGTATTTAGATAGTACTTTTCTAAATTTGTTAATAAAAAATTGCAGAATAAATTGACAAAATTATTTTCTATAATTTGACTTTAAAAAATAAAGTGACCGAAAAGTGACCGAAAAGTGACCGAAAATATTGATAAAATTATTATAATTGTTTATACTGATATTGGTGATAATTTATGTATATAGAATCTGAAACAGTAGAATTAAAGCAAGAGCTTACTAAAAACATAAAAAAAGAAATTGTCGCATTAGCTAATTCAAAAGGTGGAACAATATATATTGGTATTAATGATAAAGGGGAAATATTAGGACTAAAAGATATTAAAAGTGATATTGAATCATTAAGCGGAATGATAAGAGAAGGTATAATTGGTAATTTAACAACATATACCGATATAGAAATCAAAGAAATTGATAAAAAAGA
>CANQDN010000077.1 GCA_947593275.1 uncultured Bacilli bacterium | reverse complement strand
CCCATTAAAGTACGATTAGCATCATCATACTCAAGGAAAGGAATACAACTTGTAGTAATGGCTACAATTTGACTAGGAGCAACATCAACAAAGTTAACATCCTCTCTTTTAACCATTACGTTATCCCCATTTAAACGACATAAAATTTCATCATTTATAATTCTATTATTATCATCTAATTTAACAGTTGCTTGAGAAATATAGTAATCAAACTCTTCATCAGCAGTCATATAAACAACTTCATCAGTTACTACTCCATTTACAACTTTCCGATATGGTGTCATAATAAACCCATATTCATTAATCTTTGCATAACTTGCTAAAGATGTAATAAGTCCAATATTTTGACCTTCAGGAGATTCAATCGGACAAATTCTTCCATAGTGAGAAGCATTAACATCACGAACATCCATACCCGCTCTATCTCGAGAAAGACCACCAGGCCCTAAACTTGATAAACGTCTTTTATCTGTAAGTTCCGCAATTGGATTTATTTGATCCATGAATTTAGATAACTGAGAAGATCCAAAGAATTCTTTTAAAGCCGCCGTAACTGGTCTAATATTAATTAATGTTTTAGGTGTTACAGAATCTAACTCTTGAGTAGTCATTCTCTCTCGAATAACTCTCTCCATTCTTGCCATACCAGTTCTAAACACATTTTGAATTAATTCTCCAACTTGTCTTACCCGTCTATTACCTAAATTATCTATTTCATCAGTATTTCCAATATTATCGTGTAAATTCAAATAATAAGATACTGATGCATAAACATCTGGAATCGTAAGTCTTCTTACATCAATAGAAGGATCATTACCAATAATTTTAATAACCTTCTCTGGATTTTCTTTATCATATACTAAAACTTCTTGAATTTTATCATACTCATCAAGTTCTTCATTAATAATTGTTTTCTTTAAATTATACCCATTAGCAAAAATTGGTCTTAATATTTCTAAAACTTCTTTTGTTACTAAAGTACCCTTCTTTACAACAACTTTCTTACCATCTTTAATATCTTCTGCTAAAGTACAACCAAATAATCTATCAACTATATTTAATTTTTTGTTAAACTTATAACGTCCAACTTTCGCTAAATCATAACGGAATCTATCAAAGAATCTAGTTACTAATTGATTTTTACTTGAATCAAGAGTTGCAGGTTCCCCTGGTCTTAACTTCTCATAAATTTCAATTAATGCTTCATCAGTATTTCTTGTCGAATCTTTTTCAATGGTATTCGCCAAATAATCATTTTCTCCAAATACTGCATAAATATCTTCATCACTTGATAAACCTAATGCTCTTAAAAATGTTGTAACTGGAACTTTTCTAGTTCTATCAATTCTAACATACATAATATTCCGAGCATCAACTTCATATTCTAGCCAAGTACCTTTATTAGGTATTACTTCTCCAGAAATAATTCTCCGTCCATTTTTATCTATTTCTCTTTTAAAATAAATAGATGGACTTCTTACTAATTGAGAAACAATTACTCTTTCTGCTCCATTAATAATAAATGTTCCTGATTCAGTCATAAGAGGCATATCACCCAAGAAAATTTCTTGTTCTTTTACTTCCCCAGTCTCATGGATAAATACTCTAGCTTGAACCTTTAAAGGTGCAGCATAATTTACCATTCGCTCTTTTGCTTCTTTAACCGAATATCTAGGCACATCAAAATTATAATCGCCAAATTCTAGCGAAATATTACCAGTAAAAGATTCAACTGGGAATAAATCTTCAAAAACTTCTTTGATACCGGTATCTAAGAATTCTTGATAACTTTTCTTTTGGATTTCAAGTAAATCTTGCAACTCCATTGTGTTTCGACTCGTAGAGAATGATCTTCTTTCTCTATGGTCGCCAAATTTTTCAACTTTATAAGCCACGATTTCACCCCAATATCTAAATTTTTAGTGCTCATTTAAAGAAAAAACAAATACGTCACCAATTTAAAATTTTAGCAATAAATTATTATTATGTCAATTCTTTTTTAAGAAAAAAATCCAAAAACCTTTACTTTTTTCTTTAATTTCTACTGATGCTTCTTTGCTTATTTCCTTTATAATACTTTTAGCCCCCTGATCTTTTCTAATAACTGCCCATATTTCTCCATCCCTATTTAAATAATCTAAACCTTTCTTTAAAATAGTAAGAACAACATTTTTACCCGCTCTAATTGGAGGATTAGTTATTATCAAATCATACTTACCATCAATATTATCATATATATAACTCTCTTTAAAAGAGACACTAACCTTATTTATTTTAGCATTTTCTATCGCTAGTTTTAAAGCTCGTTTATTTACATCTATACCCACACCATTAACATTTAATACCTTTGCTAAAACAATACTAATAAAACCATAACCAGACCCAACATCTAAAAAACTTTTAATATCTTTCTTATTTTTAAGATAAGTATCTACTAATAACCGACTTCCTAAATCAATTCCCTTTTTAGCAAATACTCCATTATCACTTATAAACTGAAAATCATATGAATATGCTTCATATTTAATAATTCTTCTTTCACTCTTTAAATTATCGTTATTTGTAAAATAGTGATTCACTTATATACACCCTTTTGGTTACTTATAGTATATCAAATATCTCAAAATAGTCAAGAAAAAATTCTTCAAACTCTAAAACTAGACACTTTTATATTTAATATAGCCAAAAATACCCACGATAAATATTAACACTGCTGCCCCAACAAAGATATAAGTTAGAATACTGCTCTTTTTACTTGTAACCTCATTCTTATTTTCTATCTCCTCTTTTGGTTTTGTGGGATTTTCAGGATTCTTTTCCCCACTATATTCTAAATTAGTATTATCTTTATTGTACATTATCTTAATACTTTTATTAGTATAATTATCTTTAGTTATTACCCAAGTATAAACATTTCCATTAATACTATCTGCATTATTATCTAATACTTTATTATTTATCTTTAAATTAATCGTTAATTTATCCAGCAAATTATTCTCTAAACAACTAACCAGCTTATTAGTTTTAATTGTATAAATAGTATCACTTTTATTAATGGTAATTTCTTTATAACATGTATTAACCGCAGATGAATAAACATAATTCTTTATATTAAAATCATATTTATAATTAACTCCATATTTTGAATCATTATCAATTATTTCTAAATCATAATAACTTACATCATCTTGTTTTCCCTCTATATAAGGATTATAATTTGAATCATTATATAAAACTGGTCTATAATTATCTTTTTGAAGTGTAACTAACTCTTTATATGTTATCGTCTGACCTGATACAGTTTTATTTTTAAGAGAACTATCCACAAAAACATCAACATCCTCTTTAAAAGTATCACCAGTAATTTCCATATTATAAGTAGCATCACAACCTGTTAATAAAACCATTAAAACTATTAAACCAATTATTTTTTTCATATTATAATCCCTTTCTATTAATTATCTAATAAATATATATAACAAACAAAATGATAATTAGGTCCATAACTAGCATCATAAATTCTATTCGCAGCTATCTTTCGGTAATTAAAGCATCCTTTTCCATTTCCTTCACAATTATTTTTCCGATTACTAAGCTTATTACCTCCCATAGTCCATACATCATGACCAGATATTCCAAAACTAGCTCCCGCTTCACTTACATAAATAGATCCATCACTATCTACTTGTTCTACAACTGCAACATGACCATAATTATGTCCATTTCCTCCATCCCATGAGATTAAAGCACCAACTTTTGGAGCATTAACATTAGTTGAAGTTTTAAATAATCCTGATGTTACTTCTTGAGTCCGACAATAACCATTACCATTGCTACTTGAAGTCCATTGTTTAGAACTACCAACAGACGCTAGAATTTCTTGAGCTCTATGAGTAGCATACCAAGCACACTCTCCTTCATTACCTCCAATACCATAATTATTCTCATCTTGATAATAATAGAAAGCATTATCTCTTAAAGGTCTAGTAGTTCTCATAAGATATCCATTAGCTCCCGCTTCTAACCCTTTACTATCAATAGAACACTTCCGCTCATTAGCCATAACTCCTTCTGAATCATAATAATCATAATTATTATTCGCTGCATCTAATGTCGTAATATGTGTATAATCTCCTGTTACAAAAAGAGCAAACTCACTTTTTCTTCTTCTTTTTAATGCTCCAAGCACTTGACCTTTTGATTTATTAAAATCTTTAAGATAATTCCATAAACCCTCTAAACCATTATTTTTATATTCTGTAAGAGCTCTTTCTGCATATGTTCCATTACCACATCCCGTGTTATAACAAAATGAAGCCAAAGCATCTCTTTGATACTCTGCTAAAGTAATTCCTACTTTATCCGCTGCTTTTTCAACCATCGCTCCATAATTAGCTTCCAAAGTATACTCTTTTATTTCATTTAATACTTTATCAGGAATACAATCTCCAACTTCCATTGTATAAGTTCCATCTTTATTGTGGAAATACCCTCCATAATTGTGTTCACTAATAAAGCTAGACAATCCCGGAATTATCATACTAGTTATACCAGGACCTACTGTTATGGTATTATCTAAAGAATAATATTGAGCAACATGACCAGTTAACCCATTAATAGTACATACCTCTCCAGATGTACCTTCTAAAGATGCAATAAAAGTTGAAAGATTAGCACCCTCTGTTGCTGTACTACAAAATGAACTAGATAAACTATAATTGCAATAACTTTTAAAATTATATATTTTTCTTTTACTACTAATACTTTTATCTATATTTTCCATTATAGTATTATAAATATTAGTATTATCTTCTTTACTTGTATAATGTAATCCTTCTGAATCATAAGCTGAAATACTATTTTCATTATAATTTAAATTAATAAAATGTAAATTACTAATATTACTATCATTTATTAAACTGCTCATCTTATTATTAAAAATAGCTACACTTTCATTTTTAAGATACTTACTAGAAGAATCTAAAACTGGACCTACTGAAACAATATATATTTCATTATTTACCCAATCTTTAGTCGCTAAATCTTTATATTTTTGAAAATATTTATCATAATTAGATATATCATTAGTTCCCATCCAAATAACAATATTATAAGAAGTATTTTCTTTCATAAGAGAATTTATTCCACTTATACCACTGCTATAATCACTCTTACAAGCACTATTTTTACTTGTTCCAACCATCCATTCATAACGGCATCCTGTACCATAAACAGTATTATTAGAATTTGCTAAACCATAAGTTACTAAAGAACCCATTCTAGAATCACCTAAAAATAAGGTTTCTCTTTCTATAACTTCTCCCTCTAACTGAGTTCCTTCATCAATATTATATATTGTACTTAAAATACTTTCATAATCTCTTCCTTCCCTAGCAAGGGATTCTATATCTCGTAATGTATCCTCATCAATTGGTAAAGCATTTCTAACCCCTAAAGAAGAAATTGGTCCATTATAAGATTCTGATATATATAAATAATTAGATATTTCATTATATATTTCTTTTAAATTACTTAAATATTTTTCTTCCGGAGGCGCTATAATATTACCTAAAGCAGAAGTAAAATTAGCTGATGAAACTTTATAAGTTTCTACTCCCTCATAAAACCCTTCTTCTTCTAAATAACAACCTGATTCAATATTACAATAATTATTATTTATAGAACAACTTTTAACAGAAATTTCTTTATTACCACTAGAAAAGCCACCATAACTTAAAGCATTAGTTTTAAAAATAACCATTAAAGCTTTTAAAGTCTCTGCATCATACTCTTTTCCTCTAGTATAAGCATAAACAGAACCTAAAATATAATCTTCTAGGGAAACTGTATCTAATACTTCTTTATCACTACTAGCACTATAACAATTAGTAACATTAAC
>CANQDN010000076.1 GCA_947593275.1 uncultured Bacilli bacterium | reverse complement strand
GATCATCTTTAATTTTTTCTAAGGCTTCTTCTTTAGAGATTTCAACTCGCACGATTCTTTTACCATCTTTGGCTATTTTTTTCATTTCTTTTTCTATAGCGGGTAAATCATCAATGGTTAGAGTAATATCTCCTAGGTCTATATCATAATAAAAACCTTCTTCTATTACGGGTCCAACCCAAAATTTAGCTTCGGGATATAAGTGTTTTACAGCTTGGGCTAGCAAATGAGCACAACTATGATTTAAAATACTTAATTCGGCATTTTCTTTAATATTTATCATCTTTTTAATTCTCCTTCTATTATTCTATTTTTAAGCATAATACTTTTAATAAATTCTTGAATTATTTTAGCTTCACTTTGATATTCAGTAGTGAAAAGACATTCTAAAACAAAATAAGTACGTTTATATAAATCATTTAAAGATAAACTACTAGGGGCAAAAGTCCTCAGTTTAGATGTACTTCTTAGTTTGTAATTAGAAATACTTGTTCTTAAATAGTTAATTATGGTTGTAAAAGATTCTTGAAATTCTTCAGGTGCTCGATCTTTTATTATCGATAAATAATAATAAGCGATAAGATAATTTTTATACATTGTTCTATTCATAAAACCACTTCCTTTAAAAAATAAAACCACAGAATCCCTTAAGGAGCAATTCTGCGGTACCATCCTTTTTATTACTTAATTATAGCTATAACGGACTTATCCGGAGGTTATTAATCTCACTTTAAAAGGAGTAATTTATAACACTATTTATTAACTTACACCAACTGTTAACTCTCTTTAAAATAGAAATTATAAATCATATCTTTTAATAAACGCTTTTAATTAGTATAACATACTACTTTATGAGATACAATCTAAATTAAGACGTTTTCACCATTTTCGCAGTGTTTATAAAATTCTTTTAGACCAATATGAAATTTAGGCTTTTTGTATTTATAAACACATAAATAATCATAATCCATAAATTTAATATTATGAAATTTGATAAAATGACTTCTAACGTCCGTTAGTAAATCGTAAAGACTCATATACTCATGAATACCTTTTTCTTTAGGCCAAGAGCATTCTAACCAAAAGAACTTCTCTTTATCCTCATATACTATGAAAGTATGAGTATAAATCCTTTTGGATTCATAATAGATCATAAAATAAGCATTAAACTTTAAACCTAAGTTTTTAAAATAAGTTCTTTCAACTTCAACTAGATCAAAGCAGGTACCTACTTTATTTTCTAATACTTCTTCAGGACTTTGTAAGACATATTTCTTTTTAAAGCCCTTGTCTACGTTTTGATAAACATTTTTTTCAATGTCCATCCATCCGTATTCGATATCTTTTAGTTTTTCTAAAATTTCATTTACACTATTAACTTGTTCCATGTACTCCACCTAGTGCCTATTATAACAGAAAAAGGTGGTATTTGGCAATCATAAATTTAGAAAGTTGTGCATTTTTTTTACTAAAACATATTATCGACGTTTTTTGGAACATCATCTGCAACCACTTTTTTGATGATTTTTTCCTTTAATTCTTGGCTTACTTTCTTTCCTGTCATCTTACTTAGAGTATCAATTACTTCCTCTAAAGTCGCGGGATCTTTCATGTTTCCATTTTGTAATTTTTCGGCTAAACTCACAATAGTGGTTTTATCTACTTTGGTTTTTTTCTCAACTTTTTTAAAAAAAGAGTCATCTAACATAAAAAAAATACCTCCTACAGTATTATATGTTAGAAAGTATTTTTAGGTTATTTATAATATTCATAAAATATGTCATCTGGTTTTTTATGAAATACTTTAGCTATTTTTAAAGCTAAATCATAATAAAGGCGACGATTTCCATGTTCAATTTGCCAGTAATAGGCTTTACATATACCGAGCTTTTTGGCGACTTCTTCATATGACATATCTTTGGCTTTGCGTAAATTTTGCAATTTAAAATTTACATTTGTACTACTTTTTACCATTTTGCCCTCCACTAGTTATATAATATACCAAAAATTTGAATATGTCAAATTTTGGATAGTTATATGTGGGTAGACTTTAGGGTTAATTATCAATAATATTAAGTATGAGGGAGAGTTATTAATGAGTTTAAAAGAAATTGTTGGAATGAATTTAAAATATTATCGCTATAAAGCAGGTTTAAGTCAAGAAAAATTTTATTCGAATTTAGGTTTGTCTTATAAATATATGGCGGCAGTTGAACGGGGTGAAGAAAATATAACATCAGAAAAGATTGATGAATATGCTTATTTAATGGGTGTAAATATTCGAGATTTAGTTAATTATGATGCTAGTCATGTTGTTACAAAAAGAAGAGTTGATGAAAGAAAAAAAGTTAATTCGTGAAATCAACTTTTTTATTCTTCACTTTTATTTTTAAATTGGAAAATTAGAGGTGTACCTGTAAAATCAAAGTTTTCTCTTATTTTATTTTCTAAATATCTTTTATAACTAAAATGGATTAAACTTTTATCGTTTACTTGGAAAGTGAATTTTGGGGGTTTAGTGCCTGTTTCGCTTACAAAGAAAATTTTTAGTCTTTTA
The DNA here is from genome assembly GCA_947593275.1 of uncultured Bacilli bacterium. Classification (GTDB taxonomy): domain Bacteria; phylum Bacillota_I; class Bacilli_A; order RF39; family UBA660; genus Caccenecus. The sequence continues at coordinate 3,486 of CANQDN010000076.1, read as the reverse complement.
CCTTTAAATGATGGGGGAGCATTTAAACTTACAGCTTCGGTTATAACACTATTTAAAAGGCTTGTTTTGATGGTTTTAGAGTTATTTTCGTAGGCTTTTAGAACTTCAGGCATAAGAGTGGCAATTCTTTTTTTCTTTAGGGCTGATAAGAAAACAACATTGATATAGGGAGCAAATTGGAATTCTTGTTTTATTTTTTCTTTCCATTCTTTTATTTTTTCATTACTATTTGTAATGGTATCCCATTTATTAACGGCGATTACTACTCCTTTTCCAGCATTTAGAGCGTAACCTAATATGTGTTTATCATGCTCTATTATGCCTTCTTTAGCGTCTATTACTAAAATACAGACATCAGATTCTTCGATAGCGCGCATACTTCTTATATAGCTATATTTTTCAATATTTTCATAGATTTTACCTTTTTTACGCATACCGGCAGTATCAACCGCAATATATTCTTTTTTATCATACATAAATTTAGTGTCTATGGAGTCTCGAGTTGTTCCGGGAATATTAGAAACGATCACTCTTTCTTCGTTTAATAAAGCATTAATTAAGCTACTTTTACCAACATTAGGGCGACCAATCATGCAAAAACGAGGGATATCACTATATTCATTTAAATTAGCAGTAATATCTTTGGTGATGTATTCTAAAAGCGCAGTAAAGCCTAAATTATGTTCGGCACTAACACTCATAATGGTGGGAAAACCTAATTCATAAAATTCATAGATGTTTTCTTGGCGTTTAGGATTATCTACTTTATTTACAACGACAATAACTTCTTTTTTAGTTTTAAGAAGCATATTTCTTATATAATAATCGGTACTATCTAAACCATTTTTACCATCAACTATAAATAAAATTAAATCAGCTTCATCGGTGGCGAGTTCAGCTTGGATATTTATTTCTTCAAAAAAGGCCGAACCTGTAGTGATTCCTCCTGTATCAATTAGAGAAAAGGTTTTATCTTTATAGGTGGCAGTTCCATAGACGCGATCTCTAGTTATACCGGGTTCATCTAAAATAATGGATTTTTTTTCTTTGATTAATTTATTAAAAATGGTGGATTTACCAACGTTCGGTTTACCAATTAAACAAACACATTTTTTCATGGTTATCTCCCCTTTCTTTTGAGTTTTTATTTTAACATAAAATTTTAAATTTCACAAACATTATTAGCTATATATACATTAATTGCATTATTTTTTAAATATAATATTATTTCTAAATCATTCATACTGGTATTATCGAGAGGATTTAGAACTTGATCATTAGAATCAGGAGTAAATTTACCACTTAATATTAAATCACTCACAGTAATCGTAAGGCTTTTATATTCTTCATAGTATTCACTACTTTCATTTAGTTCTTTTTCATGGTTTTTGCCATATTCTTTGGCAGCACTTTTGATTAATTCTAATTTAGTACAGTATAAATTTTCTTTGCTTTTATTAGACAAAGTTATAATACCTACGGATGCTACAGTGGTTATTAAAGCAAGTATAACTAAAACACATAATAATTCAATTAAAGTAAAACCTTTTTTATTTAACATTTTAAAACACTCCTATCTTATCTTTTATATTTATGGGTTCTTTTATAGTACTGGAAACGCCTTTACCAGTGTTAGGATTCTTCCCAGAAATACAAAAGTCAAAAGCTAGTAAAGATATTAAAATAATACAAATTAACCATTTAGTCTTATTATTTATTTTATCTAAAAAATTACTTAATAAAGGAGCTAGTATGTAAGTTGCAAAGACTCCACCAATTCCAAATATTATTAAACCTTCGAGGCAAATTCGGCCATTTAAGTTTAAGAAAAAGCCATTATAACTCCACCAGGACATATGATGAACTAGCTCTAAATAAATACTAGTTAAATATTCAATTATGCCACAGATAATCATAGAAAAGATAAAATAGATAAAAGGATTATCTCGCCATTTTTTTAAGAGAACAAGAAGAGCAACACATCCCCCACCATAGATTGGGAGCCATGGGCCATGAAGGGTTCCTCTTTTTACAAAAACGCCCGTTTGAAAGAAATGGCAAAAAGTTTCCCAAAAGAAGCCTATAACAGAGATTAAAACAAAGATTAGTAATAAATATAAAATACTATAATTACGATTATAATTAAAATTTAATAAACGAGAGTTTTTACTGGTTTTAAGCATTTTATCATAGGCCGGATATTCACCAAAAACGATATCTCCATCAAGTAAATTATCTTTTAATAGATTAGAGTTATCTAGACCTTTGGTTTTGGCTAAATCACGCATATAAAGATAGATTTCGGCGTATGTAGCATTTATATAGGGAGTAGTAAAAACTAAGTTAGAAATATTAAAAGTAATAAAGCCTAGTAAGTAGTAACCTATAAAAGATAAATCTAATTTAAACATTTCCCATTTATAACCATCCATCATTTCCCGAGATAATTTAATAACATCTCGAGGTTTCATGTTGGGATTTTCCGCAAGAATATAGGGAACCATTTTATAAGAATAATATTTAATAAAACCACCTACTATGGTAAAAGCCCACAGGATATTATAAATGTTTTTAATAAACATAGTATAGGCAATATTGGTTGTTTTATCTATTTTATAGGGAAGAGTTATTTTACTAACTTTAGTTTTAGTATAACGATGATTTTCTAAAAAGAAACGGATCATACCAACTTCTAATACTTTACTTACAAATATCCAATATAAAAGGGAGATTAACGCGCCTGTAATAATTATGACACTGGGCCAGATGCGATCTTTAAATAAAAGCTTATTAATGGCATTTAAACCACCAAAAAGGAAAGAACCAGTTTTAGAAACACTATTTACGAGAGTTCCTAAGATGCCTCTTGTAGTCTTACTTAAAAAAGCATTTTCAACGGGTTTATTGCCTCTTAGACCATTTATAAATTCATTTACTATATCAGAGTTTGTTTTGCCTTCTAAAGTCTTTATATTTAATATTTTTAAGTTATCACGATAATCATAATCAAATTCACGATTGATGGTGATGATAGATCCTCCGACTAAAAGAGCATAAAGAAAGCAAATGATAATACAAGATTTCCAATTATGATAAAAAGCATTTCTTCCCTTTATTTTAAAATCTTTTCTTCTTAACATAGGTACTCTCCCTTTATTGCTTATATTTTAGCATATTTTGTCAAAAAGTGCAATTTACCAGGCTAAGTTTAATTGTTTTTAAATAATTTAGATAGATATTCTTCACCTTTTTTAGCTTGTTCATATTCTTCATTGTGGTTTATTTTATAAATTTTATCAAAAGCTTTAAAGTTAGAGCCTGTTTGATGAAAATTAAAAGGAACATTATAAGTTAGAGTATCTTGATAGATTTGTTTAACCCAATTAAAGTCACATAAACGAGCATGAGGATAAGATTCGCCACTTACGGATACTAGGTCTATTTGACCGGTTTTAAGATAAGGTTTTAAGTCGACATATTCTAAGA
>CANQDN010000075.1 GCA_947593275.1 uncultured Bacilli bacterium | reverse complement strand
TTTCTTTAAACATGTAATAATCATGAGTTGGGATAACACACATGAGAACTTCTTTAGATTTATTGGAATAACCACCCTTGCCTTTTAGAATAGTTACTCCTAAATGTAAGTCATTTATTATTACTTTTTCGATTTCATCAATTTGGGAGGTTTCAATGATAAATAATTTACTTTTCGAAATACCAATTAACATCCGATCCACTATTAAAGTGGCAATATAAGTAATTATTATAGCGTATACTACTTTATTAACACCCATAGTAATGCCGGCGAATAAAATAATAACAACACTACTGATAAAATTAGCGCGGCCTTCAGGCATATGCAAATATTTACACATGATTTTCATAATAATATCTGAACCACCGGTGTCATAGCCCATTTTATAAATTAAACCATTCGCAAAGCCATATAAAATAGAAGTAAAGGCGAGAGTTATAATAAAATCATCAAACTTTATATAATTAATAAGTATTCTACTTAATGGTAGAGTAAAAGTAATCATAAAAGGATATAAAATACTACCGATTATAGTTTTACGGGTATTATTAAAACCTAAAGTTATAAAGCTTAAGATTAAAAGAAGAGCATTAGCAAAATAGATAAAAATTTGGTTATTCCAATTAAATAATTTATTGAAAACAATGGCAAGACCACTTACTCCCCCTGTTACGAGATCATATTGGACAAAAAACATATTGTAATTTAAAGCAAGTAAAAAAACACCAACAATCATAAAACAAAGACGAGAAACACGATTTTTAGCCATTACACTTTTTAAGATTTTCTTAGGGTCCATTTTAATCCTACTTTCTATATTAAATAATAAATTTAAATTAGGAAAATGTCAACATAAATTAGAAAAATAATCATATAAATTTAAAGAGGTGAAATTTATGAATGGTAATTACTTTAGTAACCCTACTTTTCCCACGAATAATAATATATCTACCTTAGAAAGTCCTCCGGGGAATATAAATTTTAGTAGTACTAATAGTCTACCAATGGAACAAAGTTATATTGAAAATATTTTAAGGCTTAATAAAGGAAAAAAAGTTAAAGCGTATTTTTCTTATCCGGATTCAACAGAATGGCGAGATAAAGTTTATGATGGGATAATTGAAGAAGCAGGAAGAGATCATCTTATTATGAGTGATCCTAAGACGGGAGATTGGTATTTACTTAGAATGATTTATCTTAGTTATGTAGTTTTTGAAGAGAAAATTAATTATAGTCATATTTATTCAGAAAAGACTTTTTAATTTAAGATAGTTTTCGAATTTTTCGGTTAAAAATAAGTAGAAAATAAAGGTTTTTCATCGCCTAAAATAGTGGATTTACCATGGCCAGGATAGATTTTTAGATCATCAGGATAAGAGGAAATCTTTTTTAAGCTATCGATCATTAAAGGAATGCTAGAATTTTCTAAATCACAGCGGCCAATTGTATGAAAGAAGATAAAATCACCGGTAAATAGGACTTTTTCTTTTTTAAAATAAAAGGTTAAACAATCTTGGGTATGACCGGGAGTTTTAATTATTTCATAGCCAAAGGAATCATTAAAGGTATTATGTTTTAAGTGATAGTATTTTTCTAATTCATTTAAAGCACCAATATGATCAAAGTGATGATGCGTTACTAAAATACCGACAACTTTATAATTTTGACAAGCATCTTTAATAACTTCAGCCTCTTCTGCAGGATCAATAATTAAACATTCATTATTTTTTATAACTATGTAACAATTGGTTTTTAAAGATCCTAAAACAAGTTTTTTAATTTCCATATTAATCACCTTTATTATTATATCATAAATTCTTAATTTTGGATTAAATATAATTTTATTTTAGTTACTTTTATGATATACTTATTATGGTGGTAATAATGGTTTGGTTTTCAATTCTTTTAATTATAATAATTATTGGATGTTTAGGAGGAATTTTTTATATATCTGCCTTTAATCAACTTAATGATTTAAAAACAAAAGTTCATGAAGCAGAATGTATTATTGATGAAAATTTGCGGATTAAATATGATAATTTAATTAGGATTGCTAATAGTTTAAAAAAGAATATGAAGGATAACAAAAATTATTTTAAAGAATATGAAAAATTAAAAGATATGAATATTTCTAACTTTGATATGGATAGAAAATTAAATGAAGCTTTAACTTTAATTCTTAAGATGCAAGATGATTTAAATTTGAGTGAAGATGAAGAGCTTAATAAAGAACTCGAAAAAATAAAAAGATTAGATGAGAAGCTTACTGCTGCCAAAAATTATTATAACAAAAATACTAGTTTAGAAAATGCGATAATTAGAAGATTTCCTACGAATATTGTGGCTAGAATACATAAATTTAAATTAAAATTATTCTTTGATGGTAAAGATATGGATGATGAAATAATTGATGACTTTAAAATGTAGTCATCTTTTTTAATGTCTATAAAAAAAGAAAGTTTTTAGCCTTCTTTTATTGTAAAGATTCTATAACGTTTTTACTTAAGCCGGTGGCAGTCGCAATATCATCAATAGATAAATTTAATTTAAGTAAATTTTTAGCGGTTTTAATATTGGCATCTTCTTCGGCTTCAAATATTCGATCAGCAATATAATTTTCTAAACCATGTTTATTGCTTTCTTCACACCATTCTTTTATAACGCGAATTGAATTTTCCATTATTTCATCTCCTTTAGCAAGTTATTCTAACTCCAATCTATTTCTTTTAGACCATTTTTTTTCAAGAATTCATTTGTTTTACTAAATGGTTTGGAACCAAAAAAGCCATACCGAGCAGAAAAAGGACTAGGATGAGGACTCATTAAAACCAAATGTTTCGGATTAGTTATTAGGCTAGCTTTTTCTTTCGCAAAATTACCCCAAAGAATAAATACTACTGGTTCTTCTTTTTCATTTAAAAGCTTAATAATATAATCTGTTAAACGCTCCCAACCAAGATTACGATGAGATGCTGGTGTATCTTTTACTACAGTTAAAACGGCATTTAAAAGTAATACCCCATTTTTAGCCCAATTTGTTAAATCTCCATCATTTTTAGGGGGTATTCCTAAATCATCATATAATTCTTTATAAATATTTTGTAAAGATGGAGGTACTTTAACTCCCTTTTGGACGGAAAAAGAAAGTCCATGGGCTTCTCCTTCTCCATGATAAGGATCTTGGCCTACTATAACTACTTTAGTATCTTTATAACTAGTTAATTTTAAAGCTTCAAATATATGATCTTTAGGAGGAAATATGGTTTTGGTGCGATATTCTTCCATAACTACATGATAAAACTTCTTAAACCCTTCACTATTCCAAATTATTTTTAATTTTTCATCCCAATCATTTCCTATCATTTACTTTACCTCCTTCTGTTTATCTTCCCTTACGAGCAAATTCACTAATATATTCATTATATAATCTTTCAACTGCAAGAGTATAAGCCTCATTTTTAACTGCAATAGGTCTATTAGCCATTTTATTATAATTTAGCATATCATTATCAGCTTTTTTAATAAATACACCCATAACAGAATAATTTTGATTATCCATTAATTTTAAAACAATTCTTATTTGATCATCCTTTAACTCAAACAAACCATGATAACCACTGAGCATTTTAATTCGACTCTTTTTCCCATTCTTAAAATCATTTATTAAATCTAAAACTTTTTGTAAACTTTCTTCTCTAATACCCATTAAATCATTTATAAAATAACACTTATTAGGATCATAACTATTAGTAGAATAATATAAATTTATTGTTTCTTCCTCATCTAAACTTACTTCTTCTGTTTCTTTTTCATATATATCATCTTTTATATTATCAAGTAAATTTCTTACATACATATATTTTTGATAAAGAATTTTATAATCATCCTTTATATCCTGTAAAATAGCAATATTAAAATAAAACTCAGGATTTTTTAAAACTTCTATTAAAGCAATAATTTCATTCTGATAATGTTTTAACATCAAAGAATATATATAGCGAGCATCTTTAGCGTTATATACCTCATCAATATTTAAAACTTCTGTAACTTTAGTTAAAGGATTACTCTCAATTAAAGCAAGACATTTTTTAGCAACCATCTCTAACTTTTCTTTTTTCGCATGATCTTTAATAACAATCTCTTCATAACCCTGATTTAACATATTTAAAATTAAAAACAAATCATTACCAGAAATCCTATTAGTTTTATCCTGACACTTACTATTATGAATTTTAATTTTTTCAAAAATATTAATTATCTCAACTTCTGATAACTTTTCTTCTAATAAAATATCTTTTATATAATCCATTAATGAAGGTGATAAAATCTGTTTATACTTTAAAGAACTTAAAGCAAGAGTAAGATTTTTTAATTTTGCTTTTTCTATTCTTTTTTGTTCTTCTAATATAAACAAGTCATTATTTAAAACATTTATTCCTCTCATTAAATTTTCTTTAGTAAGATAAAATTGATATTTATCTTCCAAAAAATTCTTTCCTCTTACATTTAATTTCCCATTTTCTAAATCTAAAATAATTTCTTTATAAAAATTAATACTTATATCTAAAGAATTTAATTTAGAATTAGCATTAGTTATTCTATCATATAGTATTTTTTTTAAATTAGTTATATTCATAATGCCTCCTATTTATGATATGTTTCATGATTATTTATTTTAAAAGCTCGATATATTTGTTCTAGTAATATTCCCCTAAAAAGGCCATGGGGAAAAGTAAATTTAGAGAATGATAATTTTAAATTACTCCTTCTTTTAATACTTTCGTGAATACCATTAGAGGAGCCAATTATAAAAGTAATAGAACTATTAGTAATAAATGTTTTATCTATAAATGAAGCAAATTCTTCACTAGTAAGACTTTTACCATTTGGATCAAGCGCTATAACATAATCATTGGGATGCAAATATTTGCTTATACTCCTTGCTTCTACTTCCAAATTCTCTTCATCTTTTAGTTCAATTAATTCAATTTTATGATACTTATTTATTCTATTTAAATAATCATTTACTAAATCTTCTAGATATTTTTCTTTTAATTTTCCTAAACAGATTATTCTAATCATAAATTAATCACTTCACTTATTAGATCTTGTTTGGCACATTTAATATCATCAAAAGGAATATTATAAGTTTTAAAAACATTATGAATCTCATTTAAAGCTAATTCTTCAGTGTTATTTTTTTCTGATAAATGCATTAAATAGATTTTTTTAGTATCATTACCAATTAATTTAGAAAGATAGACTGCGCTCGCATTATTACTTAAATGGCCATAATCAGATAAGACTCTTTTTTTAAGCCAATCAGGATAAGGACCATGCTCTAATTTTTCAATATCGTGGTTAGCTTCAAATAAATAAACATTTTTATTAGTTAAATATTTAAAATTTTTATAATTTACATAACCAGTATCAGTTACATATACTACAGATTTATTACCATTTTCAAAGATAAAATTACGAGAATCAGTCGCATCATGACTAGAATGAATACAATTTACTTTAAGATTATCTAATATTACTTCATCTTCATAAATTAAAATATGTTCATAATCATGAATATCCTTTAATTCTTGAAACATTGGGGCAGATATAACGATAGTTGGGTGGTATTTCTTTAAGAAAGTTTTTAAAGCAGAGATATGATCATCATGAAGATGACTAATAAAAATATAATCAATATCTTCGGCTTTTACTCCTATTTCATTTAATTTATCAACGATATATTTGCGATTTTTACCAATATCAATTAGGATTTTATATTTATCAGTTTCAATATAAGTGGAATTACCCCCTGAACCACTCGCTAAAACACATACTTTCATTTACTTCACTACTTTCCTATTTATATAAATCTAGAGGATCAAAGGTTACTCCATTATAGGCGACTTCATAGTGAAGATGGACACCATTAGAATCACCACTTGAACCCATATGACCAATTCTTTGACCTTTGGTTACATAATCTCCTACTTTAACTTCAAGTTCGGTAGTCATATGACCATAACGAGTAGTATAACCATTTTGATGATCAATTCGAATTTGATTACCTAAACCACCACCACTACCTCGCCTCGCC
>CANQDN010000074.1 GCA_947593275.1 uncultured Bacilli bacterium | reverse complement strand
AAAACAGTATTTACCAATTTTCCCAAAGAACCATTGCAATCTGACCATTTTGTTATTCCGTTAGATAGAATTAAATTTGTACTTCCACTATTAAAATATCCATAGGCATTTTTAAATAATAATTTGTTGTATGGGCCAGCTAAACCAACACCATTAATAGGAGTATTTTTTAATAATTCTTGAATTTGTTTAGGTACTAATCCTCCGTGATTATGACCAGCCAATATTAATGTATCTAATAATAAATTATATAATTCTTCACTTATTTTTCCTTTATTAGTTAAATAACCATTTGGAGAGTGACTTGATAATATTGTATATTTAGAATTATCCGGCTTATAATTTTTATTAAATTCTTCAATAAATGAACTTTTTGATTCACCTAATTGATACCAATTATCTGTAGATAAGTTAAAAGAAGTTAAAATTAAATTTTTAAATTGTTCAGAATTATTATCCAGAATAACACAATTAGTTTGTTTTTTTAATTTATCAAAAAATTCTTTATTATGTGTATCAATCTCTTCATGACCAATAAAATTATTATGACTAATAAACATTACAGTATCATGATTGCCGTATGATATAAAAGTAGGTATATTTTTTGATAAATATTTAAAAGCTTCTAATATTAAATCATTATTAGCATTATCTATGGAATCTATCGTATCTCCCGAAACAATAATTAAATCAGGATTTATAGCTAATAATTCTTTTACTATATTTAAAAAATAATAATTACTATGAATATCCGTAACAGAAATTATTTTAGTATTGCTAGTAATTTTAGGATTTTTAATTTTATAATCATTTTCTATAAGATTCATTTATATTTTCCCCCCTTAAACTAATAAGAAAATTTAATTAAAACAATCTTTTTGATTTGATATATTATATAACAAATATAATATATTGTCAAATGCATAATAATATACCGATATCGGTATAATATATATTGACAAATACTACCAGTGTCGGTATAATATAAAAAGAGGTGAGAATAATGGAATTTATGACTACAAAAGAAGCTGTCCAAAAATGGAATATCAGTGAAAGAAGAATAAGACAATTATTACAAGACGGAAGAATTGAAGGCGCTATTAAAGTCGGAAATAGTTGGAATATTCCCATTAATGCTAATAAACCTACTGATAAAAGAAGTATAAAATTAAATAATACTGAATTTAAATTTGACTTACCAGAAAACTATTTTGTTAAAGTTGATGAATTAAATAAAACGTTAAATTCCAAAAGGCCTATATCCAAAGAAACCTTAAGATCATTAAAAGAATCTATAAATTTAGAGTGGACTTATAATAGTAATGGTATAGAAGGAAATACATTAACTCTAAGAGAAACACAAGTTGTTTTAGAAGGTATTACAATTGGTGGTAAATCTTTAAAAGAACACTTAGAAGTTATTAACCATGAAAAAGCAATATTATTCTTAGATGATTTAGTAACCGATAAAAAACCAATTACTGAATGGAATATCAAAAATATTCATCAATTAGTATTAAAAGAAATTGATGATGATAATGCCGGCAAATATAGAAGTGAAAACGTAAAAATAAAAGGAGCAACACATATCCCTCCCGATTATTTACTTGTTCCCGAATTAATGGAAAAATTAATTATTAATTATGATACTTGGCAAAAATATCATCCAATTATTAAATCTGCATTATTACATGGCGAATTAGTTAAAATCCATCCATTTGTCGATGGAAACGGAAGAACTTCCCGATTAGTTATGAATCTATCTTTAATGAATAGTGGATATCTTCCCGTAATTATAAAAAAAGAAAAAAGATTAGAATATTATAATGCTTTAGATAAAGCCCATACTACTGGAGATTATACAGATTTTGTTAAGCTAGTTAATGAATTAGAAATTGAAATGATAAATAAATATTTAGAACTATTGTAACTTGAAACAAAATAAAAAAATATTACAAAGTAAATTATAAAAAGATTGCGATACCTCAATTTTATAGTATAATAGAATTGAAAAACAAATCTTAATTAATGGAGGCTTTTATGAAAAGAAAAACAATACTAATTTCAGTTCTTATAATTTTACTAATTTTATTATTTCCCATAAGAAGTATTTTAAAAGATGGTGGAACAATAGAATACCAATCTCTAACCTATAAAATTTCTAAAGTCCATCGCTTAAATATTCAAAAACCCAATGACCAAGAAGAACCCCAAAAAACCTATGATGAAGGAATTATTATCGAAATTTTTGGCTTTGAAATTTATAACAATGTTAAATAAACCTCAATAAAAGAAAGGACTATTAAAATGATCATAAACACTGGAATGCGTACCGACATACCTGCTTTTTACTCTAAATGGTTATTAAATAGAATAAAAGAAGGCTATGTCTATGTTAGAAATCCCTATTATAGAAATCAAGTAACAAAATATTATCTAAACCCTGAAGTAGTAGACTGTTTAGCCTTTTGCACCAAAAACCCTCATCCCCTAATTCCTCACTTAAAAGAATTAGACCAATTTAAACAATTTTGGTTTATAACAATTACTCCCTATGGTAAAGATATCGAACCAAACGTTCCCGATAAAAAACAAGTTATTAATGACTTTAAAAAATTATCCGAACACTTAGGCAAAAAAGCCGTCGCCATTCGTTATGACCCCATATTTATCAATGCCCAATTTGATGTAGCCATGCATATTAAATGTTTTAAAAAATTATTAAGTGAATTAAAAGGTTACACCGAAGATTGTACTATTAGTTTTATAGATCTATATGCCAAAGTAAAAAGAAACGCCCCAGATCTAAGACCCCCAACCAAAGAAGAACAAATCCAAATCGTTAAATCCTTTAGCGAAATCGGTAAAGAAAACAATATTACCATCCATTCCTGTTGTGAACAAGAATATCTAAAAGACTATGTCGACATAACCGGCTGTATGAGTAAAGAAATAATCGAAAAAGCAATCGGCCACCCCATAAACGCTCCCAAAAATAATAGCAAAAGACTTCAATGTAACTGCCTAATGGGTAATGATATTGGCTCTTATAATACCTGCCTTCATTTATGTAAATATTGCTATGCCAACGCTAATCCCAAATTAGTCCAAGAAAACGTAAAAAAACATGATCCTAATTCTCCCTTTTTAATTGGTAATCTCGAAAATGCTGACAAAATAACTACTTCCCAAGAAAAAAGTTGGTTAAAACCCTACCAAGAGCTTAATTTATTTGACTAAAATTTAATATATGAGTTAACAGCTCTTTTTTCTTATTTCCAAAAAAATATTTATAAATTATTTATATAACACTTCTTTTTTTAAATTGACGATTATAATAAAATATGTTATTATACCCTTTATCTAGGTGAATTAATATGGAATTTAACAATTATACTGAAGAAGAAATAGAAAAGATTTTAGAAAGTAACCTCGAAAAAAAAGCTTATAAAAAAGATGATAAAGCACCAAAGAAATTAAATGTTGATGATGATGAATGGTTAATTGAAGATGGAGTTGTAAGAAGATATCGTGGCCATAAAAAAAATTTATTTGTTCCTGAAGGCGTAATTACTCTTGCTACCGCATCATTAAAACATAAAGAATTAGAAACCGTATATTTACCTAATACTTTAAAAAATATGCTCGATTTTTGTTTAGCAGATAACAATTTAGAAGAAATAGATTTACCTTTAAATTTAAAATATATTTATCCCGGTATTTTATATGGTAATAAAATTACTAAATTAAAGTTATCTAAAGGAATTAAAACTAAATGGGTAGGATTTGAACACCCACTTCCAACTTCCTTAAAAGAACTAGAGTTTTTTGCTTCTGATTTTATGGAGAATTTTTATTATATAAAAAATACGAAGTTAAGAAACATGAATTTAGAAACCATTATTATTAATTTTGATAATAAAGATAAAATATATTTACTTGGAGGTTACTATTCTGCCTTTGAATTTTTAGATAAAGTGATTCGTGATTTCCCCAGTTGTGTCAATAATTTGGTTATTTATAATACCAATATAAGCGTTTTAGACCAATTAAAATTAAAAGCAAAATATAGTGATAGAAAGATTACTTTTAAAAGTATAAATCCCATAACAAATAGAAAACCATCTGTAATTTATGGCGAAGAAAAACAAGAATCCGAATCTTTAGATTTAGATCTTTCTGTTAAAATTATTAATTCGATTTTAAAATTAATCGCGAATCTGGATACTTCTCTTACTAATCCTATCTTAAAAGAAATCGCCCATATCATCTCAAATTATCAAAATAAACTAAAAGCCTATGAACCTGAAGCTTTATCTTTATCCATCAATTTAAAACTAGATCCTCTAAATAAAGAAGTTCTCTATAATGATTTAATTTCTTCTTTAAATTCCATTTTAACTAAATTACAAAATAATCCCATTTTACAAATATTCCTCCAAGTAACATCTTATAAAATTAATATAGAAGATAACCAAACTCTAGATATTGCTACCATTAAAGATGCCCAAAAAAATTTAAGTTTAGAGACATATAAAATCCTACTTAATAATCTAAATAACTATTTTGATAATATTTTAAATGAATGTATTAAAAAGTTACCTTTATCTTTAAATAACCAAGAAATAAACTTTAATTATAGCCAAGAAAATCTAATAGAAAGTATCAATAACTATACCAATTATGCTTATCATTATGAAAAATTTAAAAAGCAAATTAAAGGTGAATACCAAACTCCCTTAAGCCAATTTTTAGAAGATATAAAACTAATTGTTTCTAATTTTTCCTTAGAACTAAAAGAAAAATATTTAACTAAACTAGAATCAATTATCACTGATAATTTAGAATATGCGGAAAGACTCCAATATGACTATGATGCTTTAGAATTAAATCTTCGTATTAAATTACATAAGTTTTTAGAAGAAATAAAACAAGAATTAGAATATATTAAAACTAATATTTTAATTGAAACTTTTAAAGAGGCTTTTAATATTTTAAATAATAAGGAAGAAAACAATAAAGAAAATCCCATTAATGAGTTAATAAAAGAAATTCAAAACTTAATAAACTATCCTTTGTTAGACGAAACTAAAAAAGAATTATATACCCATTTATTAGATAATATTTTAAAAGAAATAAATGAAGTGAGCTCTTTATCTGCCAGTGAATTTAATGATTATCTTTTAAAAGAAGGTATAACTTACCCGAAAAATGCTAACCCAAATTATTTAAACTTAAGTATAAGTAACCAATTTACTATCCATATCTTAAATAAACTATACGCCATATATTTGCCTTTAAATATCGGTGTTCAAGAATTAAAAAGTTTATATAAAAGTTCCAATGATATAATGCGAAGTCTAAAATAAATTAAAGCTTTTTTCCTTAATTAACTATTAATTGACAATGCTAGTTTTGTGTGATATATTTATATTGCATGAGAAATTATGCATTTTATGTAAATGAGGCCGCCACTAGATGGCGCGGGATACAAATGATTCTAGTTGTAAATAAGAACTCTTAAGTTATTTAAGAGCTTTTGTATTAAGAATAAAATTATTATAAATACCTTATTTTGCCATTTTAAGTTGTTCAGAGTATAATACGATTAAGATTAAGGCCATCGCGGTAAATTAAGATTCACTTTTTAAGTGATCTGGCTTGTTATATTCCAATTAAAAATTAAGTTTTTGCAAAAAACACTTGACTTTTCATATACTATAATGATATATTATTTGTGCATTTTAAATGTTTGTTCTAGTCTATCTAGAACTTAATTTAATAGGGCTTTTGATACACCAGGATGTGTGTTAATTAGAGGGGAGGATAAAAATGCCAACAATTAATCAATTAGTTAAAAAGAACAGAAAAAGTAAGACTAAAAAGAGTAAATCTCCAGTATTACAAGTAGGTTACAATGTCATGACAAGAAAACAAACTGATACCAAAGGACCTCAAAAACGTGGGGTATGTACTCGTGTCGGAACTAAAACACCAAAGAAGCCAAACTCAGCATTAAGAAAATATGCTCGTGTTAGACTATCAAATGGTAAAGAAGTAGACTGCTATATTCCAGGTGAAGGACATAACTTACAGGAACATAGTGTAGTTTTAGTTCGTGGAGGTCGTGTTAAAGACTTAATCGGTGTTCGTTAT
>CANQDN010000073.1 GCA_947593275.1 uncultured Bacilli bacterium | reverse complement strand
AACCAAAATTAGTTGGTGGTAAAGCCATCCGTTTGCATCCACTTGTTTGTACAGGATTTAATGCCGATTTTGATGGGGACCAAATGGCTGTTCATATCCCACTTTCAGAAGAAGCAAAAGCGGAAGCTAGAATTTTAATGCTCTCTGCAAGTAATATCTTAAATCCTAAAGATGGTAAACCAATAGTTACACCAAGCCAAGATATGGTTTTAGGTAACTGTTATTTAACTATTGAAAAAGCCGGAGAAGAAAATGAAGGTAAAGTATATAAAAATACTAATGAAGCTTTAATGGCTTATGAAAGAAGAGAAGTTACTTTACATACAAGAATTGCTGTTCCTGTAAATTCCTTTAAATATAAATTATTTACGGAAGAACAACAAAATAAATATTTAGTAACAACTGTTGGTAAAATAATATTTAATGAAATATTACCAGATTCATTTCCTTATGTAAATGAAGGAACAAAAGATAATATTGAAGGAATAACTCCTAGTAAATACTTTATCGAAATGGGTAAAAATATTCCCGAAGAAATTAAAAAAATGGAACTTTCAAAACCTTTTGTTAAAAAAACTCTTGAATGGATAATTGCCCAAGTATTTAAAAGATATAAAACAACAGAAACTTCAATTATGCTGGATAAATTAAAAGATTTAGGCTTTAAATATTCAACTGTTGCGGGTATTACTGTATCAGTTTCAGATATTGTAAGAAGTGCTAAAAAACCAGAAATAATTGCTAGTGCTAAAGAAAAAGTTGAAAAAGTTAATAAACAATTTAAACGTGGTTTAATTACTGATGAAGAGCGTTATAATAGTGTTATTGAAATTTGGACAGAAGCTAATGAAGAAGTTAAAAAAGAATTACAAGAAATATCAGCGAATGATTTTGATAATCCAATATTTATGATGATGAATTCAAATGCTCGTGGTTCAATTTCAAACTTTACGCAGCTTGCAGGTATGCGTGGTTTAATGGCTAAACCTGATGGTTCTACTGTTGAAATCCCAATTACTTCTTGCTTTATTGAAGGACTTGATGTATCAGAATTCTTCTTATCAACTCATGGTTCAAGAAAAGGATCAGCCGATACAGCTTTACGTACTGCCGATTCAGGATATTTAACTCGTCGTTTAGTTGATGTTGCTCAAGATATTATTGTTAAAGAATTTGATTGTGGTACTATCTCAGGCGTTGAAGTTTATGATTTAGTAAACGATAAAGATGGAGCTATAATTGAATCTTTAAGTGAAAGAATACTTGGTAGATATACTGCTAAAAAAGTTATTAATCCTGAAACTAAAGAAATGATAGTTGATAAAGATGAACTTATTACAGAAAATATCGCGGCTAAAATAGTTAAAGCAGGCGTTAAAAAAGTTGAAATTAGAAGTGTTCTTACATGTAAAACCCAAAATGGTGTTTGTCAAAAATGTTATGGTAGAAACCTTGCAACTGGTAATTTAGTCGAAACTGGTGAAGCTGTTGGTATTATGGCTGCTCAATCTATTGGTGAACCTGGTACTCAGCTTACAATGCGTACATTCCATACAGGTGGCGTTGCCGGTGGAGATGATATTACTCAAGGTCTTCCACGTGTTGAAGAATTATTTGAAGCACGTACTCCTAAATATAAAGCGACAATATCTGAAATCAATGGTAAAGTAATTGCTATTGAAGATCAAGGTGGTAAACATAAAGTTGTCGTAGAAAATGAAGCGGGAGTAAGAGAACATATCACTAATTATAATACAAAATTAAAAGTTGAAGTAGGAGATACTGTTGTTGCAGGTGAAAAATTAACTGAAGGTTCTATTGCACCAAAAGAATTACTGGCTGTTACAGATCCACTTACAGCTCAAGAATATATTTTAAAAGAAATTCAAGCAGTTTATAAATTACAAGGTGTTGATATTAACGATAAACATGTTGAGATTATTGTTAAGAGAATGATTAACAAAGTAAGAATTGTTGATGCCGGAGATACGGATTTTGTTGAAGGTTTAACTGTCTCAATGCATGAATTTACGGAAGGAAATAAACCAGTAATTTTAAGAGGAGGAATACCAGCGACTGGTAGACCAATAATGCTTGGTATTACTAAATCATCTTTGGAAACAGATAGTTATTTATCTGCGGCATCTTTCCAAGAGACTACTAGAGTTTTAACTGATGCGGCGATTAAAGGTAAAGTTGACTACTTAAGAGGATTAAAAGAAAATGTTATTATTGGTAAACTTATTCCTGCAGGAACAGGTGCTAAAGAATATAGTGACATTGATATATATCTTGAAAAAGAATTTATGGATGATGATGCTTCCGAATTCTTAGAAGATCAACTTCTAGAAGATGAGGGAGAAGGGAAAGAACATCTAGATAAAGAGGGAATTCAAGATGTAAGTGATGATTTAGAAGATGCTATTTTAGATAATAGTGAAGAAATATTTGAAGATGAAGAAATAGAAGAAAGCGAAGAAGAGTAGCTTTCTTTTTTTAAAGTTTAGTTATTAATTGACAAACAAACAAACATATGATACTATATAGTTTGCGAAAGAAGGATAATTATGATTAAAGAAATAGAAGATAGAATTATAGATAGAAATTCTTGTAAAGAGGTATTATTAGAAGCTTTAAAAGTAGAACAAGAAAAAGGTAAGGAAGAAGCTTTTCCTTACTATGAAGCTATATTAAATAAGTTAGGAATATGTTTTCATTATCAAAGAAGAGTTAGACAATTTATGTTAAATCAAATTGATAATGCTTTTGATTATTTTGAAGATTTTAATAATTCAGAATATAGGATATATTTAGGAGCGGTTCTTTATAAAACAGAAAAAGATATAGGAGCTTATTATACTGGAGGGTTAAATAATCCGAAATATTTGGAATCTTTAATAAAGACTTTAAATGTTGTAAGAAATAAATTAAATGAAGAAAAAGAATTTACAAGATAGATCTTGATAGACTATTGGAGAATTAAGTCAAGGTCTTTTAATTTATCTTTAAAATATATGTTATTTTTAATTATGTTTATTTTATTAGTTAATAAATAATAGTTTTTGTTATAAAATCATGTTATAATTTTATTATGAAATCAGTATTTAGGAGGTAACAAATGAAAAATAGTCTTTTATTAGTAGTAGACGTTCAAAGAAATTTTATAAATGAGAATACTAAAAGTTTAATTTCTAAAATAAATGAATTAATAAAAAATTCTAATTATAATTATATAGCTTTTACTAAATTTATTAATGATGAAAATAGTAACTTTTATAAATCTATAGATTTTAAGGGTTGTATGAATGAATATGATAGAGAAATTGTAATAGAAACAAAAGATTATAGAATATTTGAAAAAAGAACTTATACAGCTTTAACTAATGAATTAAAGGATTATCTTAATGAAAAAAATATTGGTGTAGTTAATTTATGTGGTATTGATACTGATGCCTGTGTATTAAAAACAGCTTTAGATTTATTTGATAATAATTATAATGTTAAAGTTTTAAAAGATTATTGTATGTCTCATAGTAATTTAGAAAATCATAATATGGCAATACATTTATTGGAAAGATTAATTGGGAAAGATAATATAGTATAAAAAAAAATAAAGCAATAATTATAATTTTATTTAAGATAGTGAGGTTAATTATGAAAATTAGGGTAATTGGAAGTGGTAGTATGTGGACTCTTTATAATAGTGCTTCATATATGATAGATGATAATATTTTAGTAGATATGCCTAATGGCATGTGTAAATATTTGTTTAGAATGAATATTAATCCTAGGGAAATTGTTAATGTCTTATTAACTCATTTCCATGGTGATCATTATTTTGATATGCCATTTTATTTTTTATTAAAATCAAGAGCGGATAATAAAAATATTAATGTTTATTGTAGTAAAGAAGGTAAAAGAAAAACGCAAAAATTATTGAAGTTAGCTTTTCCAAATTCTGCAAGAGGAGTTAACGACGCAATAAATTTAAATTATATCTATGATGATTGTTTTAAAGTTAATGATTATAAGGTGAGAAAAATATTAGTTGATCATGGCAGAATGAAACCAGCTTATGGATATATTTTTGAGACTGATAATAATAAGATAGGGTTTACGGGAGATAGTGCTTTATGTTCTAGCGTAGAATATATGGCAAGTGTATGCGATTATTTATTTTGTGATTGTATGTTTATTGAAGGTACTTCTAAACATATGGGAATAGATAATATAAAAAAATTATCTAAAAATAATCCTAATTGTAAATTTGTTGTTAGTCATTTAGAAGATGAAACTAGAGATAAATTAAAGGAAGAAAAAATAAAAAACGTAATAGTTCCGGACGATGATTATACTATTATAATATAAAAATTAAGTATAATTAGCATATAAATATGAGGAGGAAAATAATGAAAACATTAAATGATTTAAAAAGAGATTTAGCAAGTTATGAAGCAGAGTTAGCAAGTATAACTAAGGAAGTTCAAAAAGACACACCTTTTCCTTTGCATGCTTTAGATGGCCATTCAGAAAGTTATGTAGTTACATCTTATACTGATGAAGCTAGAGCTAAATATCTAAAATCTCAAATAGAGTATTTGAAAAAAGAAATAAGCTCTTATGCTAGAGATGCTGAAACTGTAAAAAGAGTTCAAGAAAGAAAACAACATGAGGATAAAGAATGGCAGAAAAATCAAATTATGTATAATGCTAATGCTTTATATGAAGAAAAAATTGAAGCTTATATGGCTATGAATTTTTGGGGGAAAGCAAAAACTTTGTTTGCAGGTAAAAAGCCTAAAAAATTAAGTCAACAAGGAATTATTCAAGAATATGGTACTCAAGCATTAGAACAAATAACAAACCCCGCTAAAGATAGATTAATTATGGAAAGAGATGCTCAAATAGAAATGGCTAAAAAAGATTTTGCAAACTATCCTAAACAATTAGAATATGCTATAAATGCTATTAATGAGTATTATAAAATAAGAATTTCACAAGGCCAAGAAGAATATAATAAAACTCTTAATGATTTACAAGGGACTAGATTAAGATGAAATTAGAATTTATTGAAGTTTTTGAAGCTTTTAAAAAATTAGATGAAAATGAAAAAAAGAAAAAAATAATTGATTTTCTAAAAAATGACATTATAGCACTTCAAAAACTTAACACAGATATTGGAAATAATTTAGGTAGCAAAAATATTAATAAAATTAATAATTCTTTAATAGAAGATGATTTTGATGCTATATATGAGCTATTGCACATTTTAACTGAACAAATAGAAATTTTTTCAGAAAAAATATCTCAAGAATTTTATGAATAGAAAATTTGCACTATTTAAAATATATCCATGAAAGGGAAAATAAATGAAAGAATATAAGCAATTAGGTACATATGGTTTAATAATAAAAGATAATAAAATTTTACTAATTCATAAAAATGGAGGACCTTATAATGGAAAATTAGATTTACCTGGTGGAACTATAGAATTTTTAGAAAGACCAATAGAAACCTTAAAAAGAGAATTAATTGAAGAAGTAGGAATAGAAGTAATTAAAGCTGAATTATTTGATGCTGAAGCAGTTTCATTTGAATGGCTTTATAATAAAGAAATAATAAAAGTTCATCATGTAGGAATTTTTTATAAAGTATTAACTTATAAAAATGATATAAAAAATAAAATAGCTATTGATGAAATTAATGATGATTCTCTAGGAGCAGAATTTTTTTCCGTCAATAAATTAAAAAGAGATGAGTTATCTAAAATTGCTATTATCGAATTAGAAAAATTAGGTTATAAATTAATATGAGAACAAGTATTAAAATAAAAACTGATAATTATAATTTCAAATTTAGAGTATCAGGTATTGTAATAAATGATAATAAAGTGTTATTAGTTGATATGGATGATAGTGGCTTTCTCGTTTTACCTGGAGGTTACGTAGAACTTGGAGAAACAACAAAGCAAGCTATATGTCGCGAAATGGAAGAAGAATTAGGCTATAAATTAGAAATTATTAAATATTTAGGAATAGTAGAAAACTTCTTTGTTAATAAATTTAATCAAAAAATGCACGAAATAGGCGTTTATTATTTGCTAAAACCTATGAATGATGAAAAAGCAATATATAATAATTATGTTTTAATAGAAAATGATAAAGGTCATAATATTAAATTATCTTTTAAATGGATAGCTCTTAATGAATTAGAAAACTATGATATTAGACCTAAATTTTTAATAGACGTTTTAAAAAAAGAGCCTATAGCTATTAATCATCTCATTTTTAACGAAATAACAAGAAATTAACTGTTAAGATTTTTTGAAAATGTCAGTTTTTGTATTTTGCGATGCAAGTGAATTAGTAACAAATAAAGCCGAGCTTT
>CANQDN010000072.1 GCA_947593275.1 uncultured Bacilli bacterium | reverse complement strand
CTTACGTTCGTTCTCGGATAATCTAGAACTCTTCATGCAAAGGCTACTTCATCTGCAGTTATTAATCCTACCGGATAATCTAAACTTTTTGTTCCTGTAGTTGCTCCTGTATATGTAAAGTAATCTGTAATTTTATTAGACAAATTATTAGAATTTTGATAATTAGTACTACATTTAAATGTTGGTGTTGCAGGATTATCACTACTTGGATTATTACCTCCTGACCTTAACCTTAAATATGCTCCAAAGTAACTATTTGTATTTATATCTCCACTATCTTCCATGCTTTCACTCCATGTCTCCGAGCTAATTTTTGAATTACTTCGATCGTTACAAAATCCCGCATTTGAATCTATTAAACCTTCTCCATCCATAAACATATTATTTAAATTACTTTTAAACCATGAATTTAATGTTTCTACTACCTTGCTTTTTGTCGAACCTGTTCCGTAGCCATGCATTTGTTTAGATTTCCGCTCATAGCCTACGTATATGCCTGTATTTGTACTTGAATTTTCAGCCCATGCTGACGTAGTACTTATTTGACTACTTGTTCCTTTTCCAGTCACTCCATAATCAGATGATACATTACCGCCAATAGTACCAATTCCTGCATAAATAAGTCTAATTGTACCATCGCCATTAATTCGTACTATTCGCCACCATATTGGATAACCATAAGAAGAATCCTTCCCAAATTGTACCCAATTATCATTAACTTCACCTCTAAAGTAATATGTTGTGCCAAAATCATCTTCAGCTTTAAATAATTTAGACTTTCCATTACTAGTATGTTCTGAAATATCAATTTTACTAAAATCTACACTTTCAGTGGCTTCCACTCTGCCCAAATTAGCCAAAATACCTTCTGATTCTGACAATTTATCAAATTGTAAATAACATTGTGTCCCTTTCTGTTTTAGATTTGTTATTGTTACTCCGTTATTTTCATAATCCCATATTGCTTTTGAATTATTATTACAAGTACTTTCTTCTATATTTAATTTATATTTAGAAATGTCTGGTATATCATCAGTTTCTTTATATGACCCATCATCCTGTTCTAATCTGATTGCCACTATATCTACATCTGGCTTTACATCGCTTGCTTCTATTGTTACTTCTCCATCAAAGTTATGTCCCATATCATCATTTTGACTATCATTTTCATTTGGATATTCTAATACTACATAATAATAAACACTAGTTCCTTCACCTTCAGTTGAAGTTATAAATTCATCGCTTTTTAATTCAACTTTTATATTATCCTGATTACTAGGTATTTCTCCACTTCCTATTACCTTCCCTAAATTTTCTTCATTAGTGATACTACATTTTTCACTTAACGCTATTCCTCCACTTACCTTTTCTCTTACTTCTTCACATTCAGCACTTATTGTTATAGATTCATCTAACCTATATATCGTAAAATTAAGTGGTGTTCCTAATCCATTTCTTCCTTCCCATACTACATTATATGGTATAAGTTCATTATCTCCTATCGCTGTTACTTTTATTATGCTTGGTTCTTTATGTCCGGGAAGCATTCCTTCATAATTTTCGAATTGTAAAGTTCCCTCTACTTTTACTTCTGAATTTTTAATATTCGCCGTTATTACACTTGTCGATGCTCCTTCTCCACTTGTAAGCATTTTACCTACAAAATAAGCCATACTTATTCCACCAACCAATAATAACATTCCCACTATTATCATTAATCTCTTATTCTTTTTCATATTATTTAACTCCTTTCTTTCTACTAAATATCCTCCTATTTACCACTCTATACCCAAAATTCCGGTGTCAGTCTATATATTACTTCATAAAAAAATATTAAACTATTTATATAGGTGATTAAAATGGATGTTCTAATAAATCTTGGAAAAAATATTCGCAAATATCGAAAGCTTAAAGGCTACACTCAAGAGAAACTGGCTGAGAAAGCTAATTTAAGCAATTCATATATTAGTGATATAGAATGTGGAAAAATAAATGTACCTACTTTGACTTTATTTGAAATATGTACTGTCTTAGATGTCGAATTGTACAAAATATTTTTACCATTCATATAAGAGAAATTCCGGTAACAGTTGAAATTGATGCGTAATAAAAAATTGCTACCTTCTTTATGATTATAGCACAGATATTAAATTTGGAAAATATATTTTTTAAAATTATCTAAATTTATTTTTTGAATGGAATAAAATATCATAAACCCCCTACACTTAAAAACACCACTTATAATGGTGCTTTATTCTTCTTCTTTTTCAATTCTTTTATATTCTAAATAATCTTCAACTTTACCAGTTTTTTTAAATTTATTCCAAGCTTCCTTTTTATTCATTTTAACTATCCTTTCTAATTTAATTATGTGTCATCACCATTAATTTTATTCAAAAAGGCTTAAAAAAAGCTTTTTAGTAATCTAAAAAACCTAATTCTTTTATATATTTATCTTTATCTTTCCAATTTTTAATAGTTTTAACAAAAAGCTCTAAATAAACTTTCTTCCCTAACATTTCTTCTAATTCATGTCTAGCTTTAGTTCCTACTTCTTTTATTGTATCTCCCTTTTTACCAATAATAATCTTTTTAATCGAATCCCGATCAACAATTATATCAACATTAATATTAATAATATTTTCTTTTTCTTCATAAAATACTGTATGACAAGTAAGACTATGAGGTATTTCATCATGCATGACATCAAAAAGCTTTTCCCTCACTATTTCACTAATCATAAAATATTTACTATTACTTGTAACAACATTAGAATCAAAATATTGAATATCATCTTTTAAATAACCTTTAATAACTTCTAATAAATGATCAACATTATCTTTAGTTAAAGCAGAAACAGGCACAATCTCAGCGAAAGGATACAAATCTTTATATTCATTTATACTATACATAATATCTTCATTAGTAAGTTTATCTATTTTATTTAAAATTAATATTACAGGCGCATTAGATTTCTTTAAAACATTTAAGATAAATTTATCCCCTTTACCTAAACCCGCTGCAGCATCAACTACAAAAAGAAGACAATCTATATCTTTTACCATCGCAATCGCTTGTTTATTAGTAATTTTACCTAATTTATTAATTGGCCGAATTATTCCCGGAGTATCAACAAAAACAATTTGACAATTAGGAGTATTATAAATTCCTTGAATAATGTTTCTAGTAGTACCCGCGACCTTAGATGTTATCGCAACTTTTTTATTAACTAAAGTATTTAATAAAGTTGATTTACCCACATTAGGTCGACCAATTAAACTTACAAAACCACTACGCATTCTAAACCCACCTTTCCTATTAATTATAATAATTTAAATAATTCTTGTAAATAAGGACCAAAAACAAAAAGAGAAATAACTATCGAAACTATAGACATAACAAATGAAGCAGCAGAACCACAATCTTTAGCAATTTTAGCAAGAGGATGTATCTCTGTAGTTACTAAATCAACAGTAGCTTCTATCGCCGTATTAATAAGTTCTAAAGCTAATATCGCTCCTAGAGCAATAAATATAATAGCCCATTCCGATAATTTAATTTTAAAAATTATACCCATGATAATTGCTAAAATAGTCGCAAAACCATGAATCCAACAACTCTGTTCATACCTATAAGCATAATAAAGACCTGCGATAGAATACTTTATACTCTTAAAAAAGCGCTTGTATCCATAAACTTTAACACTTTCCCGGTTAAATTTCTTATCTTTATCTTGTGATACCTTCTTCATTTAAAATCAACTCCTGTAACGCAAACATTTTTTCTTCCTCTTCTTTGGTTTGATGATCATATCCCAGTAAATGTAAAAGACCATGAACAGTTAAAAATGCTAACTCTCTTTTTAGCGAATGCCCATAATCCTGAGCTTGACTAAGCATTCTTGGAATACATATATATATATCCCCTAAAACCCGAATTTTACTAGTTATTAAATCACCAGAATCTTCTAAAGCAAAAGATATTACATCCGTAACTTTATCAATTCCTCGATATTCTTTATTTATTCTTTTTATTTCTTCTTCATCAACAAATATAAGAGAAAAAGTCGCATTCTTCACCTTTTCATGCTTTAAAGTAGTCTTAATTACTTTTTTTAAATAATTATATTTAAAACTAACATGATATAAATCATTTATAACAAACTTATTCATTGTAAAACCCCCATAATATTTAATAAATAACCAACCATTAAAATCAAGATAATAAAACAAATAATATTATAAATTAATTCATGATCAAATATCCCTGGTAAATATTTTTTAACAGCATTTAAAGAAACATATAATAAAAATCCACATATTGCTCCCGTTGCATTCAGTAATATATCATCAACATCAAAACTCCGGCCAATACAAAACTGAACAAACTCCACAGTAGCACTCGATATTACACTTACAATTAAAATAGGTAAAATCCGATTAGGTTTAATATAAGTAGATATAAAATAACCAAAAGGAATAAATAAAGCAATATTTCCCACAACATTAAAATAAAAAGCTTCACTACCTATTCTATATCGAAATATCTCTGTAAAAGGCACTAAATTATACCCACTTACAGAATTTAATTCTGTTCTTGTTAAAAGTTCATAAAGTAAGAAAACATATATAATAAATAAGAGACTAGAAAATTCTTTATAAAAAACTAATCTTTCATTATTTGATTTAATCGCGGCAATTCGAACAGTAGCAATTATTACTAAAAAAATAGTAAGCATAGGCCACATTGTATTAATTGACTGTCTAACTATTTCCATTATTTCTTGTATCACCAGTATCACTATCCATTTCTTTAGTGTAAGGTTTAGCTACACCTATTTGTTCTTCTAAGGCGATAAAAATCTCTATATCTAAATTACCATTTTTTACACTTTTTTTCAAGACCTTTTCGTTAATTATCTTTTTTGTTGGCGATGCATTGACGGATAGATGATTATGAACATTATCTAAAGCTTTTTTTAAGGCTACTTCTTCCGAATAAGTTTTATCTTTTCGAATTACTTCATATTCTTTTTCCAGATATACCTCATAATTAAAAATCTTAAATAAAAAAATTTTTTGCACAGTTTTTTCTTTAACTCGACTCTTTAAAATGGTGTATTCATTAGTGCTATTTTTAACCATTATATTAAAACGCATCTTTCCTGTTTTAGCTTCTTCAGTATAATTTAAAGGATACTTGGTCTTAACAGAATACCAAACTTCCGCGTATACTTCTCCTTGGGCACAAACATTATTTTTAACCTCATCATAAAGACTTATTTCTCCAGTAATTAAAAGATCATCTTTTTCTACATAATCATTCATACCTACTATAGGAACTCCCCTGCTGGTTAGAATACTTGTTATAATGCCCGATTTACTAGCAATTATATTACAATACCCCTCTTCTTCCTTGGGAGTTGTTAAAATGCGCTCCTCCACCCGAACATTAATAACCATCCCATCAACATCTATTTCCAGCCACTCTATTTCATCTTTATGATTATTTTTAATAGTATTAATAATTTCTTCATATTCTTGGTAACTTTTCTTAAAACTTAAAGGAGTTACACCTAAACTAGCTAAATCACTTTTAAGCATTTCTCTTATATCTTTATTTTGATGAATTATATTTACTTTAATGATAACATGAGAAAGAACGCTAAAAACAACTATAGCAAATATAATACTTATAAAAAAGAGACTATGTTTTTTTAAATTATCTTTTATTTTATATAAACCAACTTCATCAATTATTTCTACTGGATAACTAAGAAGATACTTTTTAACTCTTTTTAAATCATTTTTTAAAAGATCTAAAACAAGATAATCTTTTTCATAAGAAATATATTTAATATCCACATTTATCTTGTTTAATTTAAGAATTACATCTGTTTTTTTAGTGGTTTTTATTCGTACTTTTAAGTAATGTTTCATCTTTCAAACCTCATATTATTAATTATACCTTTAATTAAAATCTCATGATTATCCATAGATGAAATAATTAAGTCAGTACCTTCAATTATAAGAGTAAATTCTTTTAGTTTAAGAGATATTAAAGTGGGAGTTAAAGTTAATAATTCTTGATAATAATAAACATGAAGACAATTATTAAATATATCGATATAGTAGTCTTGATCTAATAGAAAGTTTTGGAGATTTTTAATTATTCGCATAATAATCACTCATTTAATAATATGTTTAGAGATAGAAAAATAAGACAAATTAAAAGCAAGGAAAGAGTCCTTGCAATGAAGTTTTATATTCTTGCCAATGAATAAGTTAGAAAGCAGCATTGGCAAGATTTTTTAATTTACTACTATAAATGGATTGCTAGTAGTGCCTCCACCTGTAAACTCTGTATTAGATTTAAGATTTATTACAGGACGAAGGCCTGATTTTTCGTCTGCAGAACTACCAGGATACCAAATAGTTTGTGATAAAAGCCAAACGCTAATAATTCCAGCCTTTTCACTGTTATCATTCATAAATATATATGGTGACATAGTCCAAAAGGAATTACTCGTAAAAATCCAACTTCCGGATGAATCATTCTTATAACAACCACCTGCATAGGTAACTTCATC
>CANQDN010000071.1 GCA_947593275.1 uncultured Bacilli bacterium | reverse complement strand
AAATTGCCTTAAGAGATATTATATATCATTACAAAACTTATTGCACAACAATTGTGCACTTTCAATAATAATCTACACATTTTCAAAAAGGATTAACAAATTTAAACTTAGAGTAGACAAAATTAAAAAAAAATAGTATAATTATAAACAAGTTTAGGACTTTTATTATTCTTGAAAGGAAGATTTTTAAATGAAAAACGATAATATGACTACGTCTATAGTCGCTTTAGGAGGTTTAGGCGAAGTCGGAAAAAATATGTATGTTATAACTCACAATAACGAAATAATTATAATTGATGCGGGAGTTATGTTTCCCGAAGATGATCTTTTAGGAATAGACTATGTAATTCAAGATGTTACTTACTTAAAACAAAACGAAGATAAAATAAAATGTCTAGTTATCACTCATGGTCATGAAGACCATATTGGAGGAATATCTTTTCTTTTAAATAGTGTTAATATCCCTAAAATTTATGCATCTAAAATCGCTTCAGATCTAATAGCTAAAAAACTCGTAGATCGAAACATGAACTACAACAACATTGAAATAGTAACCGAAAAAAGTGTTATCAAAACCAAATACTTTCAAATCGAATTCGTTGCGACTACTCACTCTATCCCGGGCTCTTTTGCGATTGCTATTACAACCCCTAATGGAACAATCTTTGAAACTGGAGACTTTAAATTTGATTTAACTCCAATTGGTCCTTTAGCAAACATTCATAAAATGGCGGAATTAGGCAAAAAAGGTGTAACTCTTCTATTAAGTGATTCCACTAATGCTTTATCTGAAGGATTCTCTAAAAGTGAATCAAGCGTTGATGAAGCTTTAAATGATATTGTATCCCGCCATTATGGCCGAGTTATTATTGCTACTTTTGCTTCTAATATTTACCGAATTAAACATATAGTTGAAACATGTCGAAAAAATAATCGTAAAATAATTATATTTGGTAGATCTATGGAAACAAGTATCGAACTAGCCTTAAATAATGGTCTAATTCAAGATAAATCCATATTTATTGATAATAATCAAGCTAAAAGTCTAAAGAAAAAAGAAATATGTATTTTATGTACTGGTACCCAAGGTGAACCTCTCGCTGCTTTATCTAGGATTGCAAGTGGTGTTCATAAACAAATTACTTTAATGCCCGATGATTTAGTCGTATTTTCATCATCTCCAATTCCCGGGAATGCTGCCAGTATCAATCGTGTTATTAATAAACTATATCTTAAAGGGGTTAAAGTTTATACAAATAAAACATTTAATGACGTTCACACATCTGGTCACGCTAAAGAAGAAGAACTAAAATGGATGCTTAGAATAATTAACCCTAAATATTTTATGCCAATGCATGGTGAATATCGAATGTTAAAAGCCCATGCTGATATTGCCGAAGCTTGTGGCATTCCTAAAGAAAACATTTTTATCTGCAAAAATGGGGATATGTTAAATCTTAATAAAGGTCATGTAACTAGAGGTGAAACAGTAAAAAATGGTGATATCTATGTTGATGGCTCAAGAATTGGCGATATTGGCTCTCAAGTAATTAAAGATCGTAAATTAATGTCTAGTGATGGCATATTAGTAACTATTTTAAATATTAACACTTTAACTAGAGAACTTTTAATTAAACCTAATGTTACCACCAGAGGATTCATCATGGTTAATGAAAATCCTGAACTAATCAGTAAAATTGAAAGAAAAATATCTGAAATAGTCAATAACTTTTTATCAACCACCGCATATAATTATACAGACTTAAAAAACCAAGTTATCTTAGAACTATATCCCTATATAAATGAACTAACTGGTCGAAGACCAATTATATTACCTGTCATAATGGAAGTAAATAAAGCAAATTAAAGCCTATAAGGGCTTTTTTTAATTCCTAAATACTGGTTGTCTTAACTTACCATCTTTAGTCTTTTCTAAATAACTAATTAAAACTTTATATTCCGGTCTAACAAACTTAGCTTCTTCCTCATAATTAACTAAAATATTCTTTCTAATACTTAACTTTAATAATTTTTTAATTATTTCATTATTAGGCATTACACTTACTTTCCCAACATAATACCATTTTTTATTCTTATATTCTCCCAAAATTAAACTATATTTATTTGTATTAAACTTATATCCATGAACATAATAATAATCTTCTTTAACATTCTTAATTTTTAACCAATTATCAACTCTTTTACCCGGATAATATTTGCTATTTTTTTCTTTAGCAACTATTCCCTCAAGCTTAAGTTTCTTAATCTGCAAAAACAACTTCTCCCCATTTTTATAAGTCTTAGATTTTATAAAATAATTAGTATCCTCATACTTACTTAAATATTTTAATCTTTTATCTAAAGGTAAATTAATAAGCTCTTTATTTTCAAAAAGAATATCAAAAGCAACAAAAATAACCGGCATTTCTAAAGCTACATCTTTAATTTTATCTTTATTTTTAAGATTACTTCTTTCCTGTAACTTCTTAAAACTTGGCTTTTTATTTTCTAAAATAACTATTTCTCCATCAAATATTACTTCTTTTTTTCTTACAATCTTTTGAATACTCTTTAATTCCGGATAACTTTGAGTAATATCTACCCCATTCCGACTTTTAATCACAAATTCATCTTTACTCGCATATATAATTGCTCTTATCCCATCAAATTTTAATTCATAAATATATTTACTATCATTAAATGGTTTACTAACTTCTTTTAAAAGCATCGGCTTTAAATTCTTATCCTCAAACATTCTTTAAACTCAACTCCAAAGCCTTCATTAAATCTTTAATATTACTTTCTTTTTGAACTCTAGCTTTTTTAATCTTTTTCCCATCTAATTTATCTTCAATTGCCAGTTTAACTCTCTCTTGATATTCATCTATCATTTTATCAGGATTAAATTTCATCTTTAAAGAATTGATCAATTTAACCGCTAAATCTAGCTCTTTTTTAGTATATTTAGCTTCCCCCAAAGCTTCAGGAATAACTATTTCTTCAGGAAAATAAAGAGTATTCATAATTAAACCATCACTTGTTAATCTTAAAATAACATAATAAAATTTAGTACTTATAATAGTCTTAGCAAGCGCTACTCTCTTGGTCTCTTTTAAAGCTGCTTTAAATAAACTAAAAGCTTTACTTTTAGATGCCACTCCCACTATATAACTTTTTTCTAAATATATTGGATCAATTTCTTTTAAATCAATAAAACCCACAATATCTATAACTTTCTCATCTTCACTTTTAAGATTATTAAATTCTTCATCTGTTATAGTTATATAATCATCTTTTTTATACTGATATCCCTTTATAATATCCACCTGTTTAACTTCTTTCTTACAATGAGGACAATATTTAACATATTTAATACGTGATAAACACTTTTTATGTAATTGATTAAAAGAAATATCATTATTTTTAATAATTGGATTAATACTTACAGGAATACTCACCAAACCAAAAGAAATAGTCGTTTTTTTCATATTATTCACCTACTAATATTGTGAATAATTTTTTAACAAATATTCATAATTATAGTCTAGTTCTTTTACGAATTAAATTTTTCTCTCCATTTATTTTCTCTAAAGCAATATCTTTTTTAGATAAATTACAAGATAAAATATAATCATTATCCATTATGATATTATCTAATTTCTCTAACACTTTGAAATCCCCTTTTTTAAGTTCACATTCAATCATAAAAAAGAGATTCCAATATTCATTTTCATAATAAATACCTACTTTATCAATAGAAACTTCAACTAAAGCATCTTTATCTTGATAATAAAATAAATACCGATTAGTTATTAACTTTAATTTAGGTCTAAGATTATTAATAGGTAAATGAAGATTATCTTTTAAATAATTAGCCATCTCTTTTAAACTAACAAAATTAAGTTCTTCCCGTTTATCTATTTTTTGCGAATCAACTTTAATTTTTAAAGTATACTCCGTTTGATCTTGAACCTTTCTTTCTCGAGCATTAAGTCCAAGATTATTTAAAACATTATTATCATCATAATAAGTATCATAATTAATTAAACATAAATCCGGACTTTTTAACCCCAAATCTCCAAGTAAATCTTTTAAAACTTGCTCTTTAAATACACCATCTTTTAAAAGATATTTTTTCTCAATTTCTAAATTTTTCTCCATCATTTAATCCTTTCTTATAGATAAAAAAGAAGCTTATCTCGCTTCTTCTATAGCTCTAGTTTCTCTTATTACATTTATTTTTATAGTTCCAGGATATTGCATTTCTGCTTCAATTCGATCTTTAATATCTCTAGCCATTTTATAGCTTTTTGCATCATCAACTTCATCCGGTTTTACTATAACTCTGATCTCTCGACCAGCTTGCATTGCAAATGTTTTCTCAACACCCTCAAAAGAATTTCCAATTTCTTCTAATTGACTCAAACGTTTCATGTAATTATCCATTGTATCATTACGAGCTCCAGGACGTGCTGCCGATAAAGTATCAGCAATTTCAACTAACACTGCAATAACTGAATCAGCATCTTTATCTCCATGATGTGATTCAATAGAATTAATAACAACTTCATCTTCATGATACTTACGAGCTAAATCTGCCCCAATCTCCACATGAGATCCTTCAATCTCAAAATCAATAGATTTTCCAATATCATGAAGTAATCCTGCTCTCTTAGCAAGTGCAACATTCTCACCTAATTCCTGAGCCATTAAACCTGTAAGATTAGCCACTTCAATTGAATGTTGTAAAGCATTTTGCCCATAACTAGAACGATATTTTAATTTACCAACTAAATTAATCAAATCCGGTTCCATTTTCGCTATACCTAAATCATAAAGAGTTTGATTTCCAATCTCCATTATTTTCGTATTAATATCTTTAGAAACCTTATCATAAACTTCTTCTATTCTAGCTGGATGTATTCTTCCATCCTTAATTAAAGTTTCAATCGTAACTTTAGCAATTTCTCTTCTTAATGGATCAAATGAAGATATAACTATTGCTTCTGGTGTATCATCAATAATTAAATCAACACCTGTAACTGACTCAATAGTTCTTATATTTCTTCCTTCTCTTCCAATTAAACGCCCCTTCATTTCATCATTTGGCAAATCAATTGTACTTACAGTTTGTTCACTTGCCACATCTTCCGCATAACGTTCCATACTTGAAACAATTATTTGTTTAGCCTTCTCATGTGCCTCTAATTTGGCATTTCTTTCAGTCTCTTTGATGTAATCAACTATTTCTTTAGCCATATCATCTTCTACTCGCTTCATAATTAAATCATGAGCTTTTTCCCGTGAAAACTTGGCTATTTTCTCTAATTCTGCTAATTCTTGTTTTAAGAGTTCATCCATTTTAAGCTCTTTTTCTTGTATTTCTTTTTGTTTCGCTAATAAAGTATTCTCTTTGTCATCCAAAGTAGCATCTCTTTTTTGAAGTATCTCTTCACGTTTATCTAAAGACGCTTCTCTTTGCATAAGACGGTTTTCGTTTTCTTTTATTTCCGCTTTTTTCTCTTTAATTTCTTTTTCTGTTTCTTGTTTTAAACGATGAGATTCCTCTTTTAATTCCATTAGAGTATCTCTTTTATGTTTATCAGCTTCAATTTTAGCATCCTCTATTAATTTATTAGCTTTACTTTCATTTTGATTGTTTCTAATCATATTATAAATTATAACAATCACAAACCCAACAAAAAATCCAACAACAAGAGTCAAAATGGACATCAAATTAAAATCCATTTTAAAATCTCCTATCTATAGATTTAACCATCTATAATTTAATTATAAAGGGAAAATGCGAAATACGCAAGAAAAAAATGTACATTTCTTCTTATAATTAACCATTATTCTCTTTTTTATCTTCTTTTAAAGCCCCACCAAAACCATAATGAGCTCGTACTTTTTGTTCTATTTCATCTCTTAAAGCCGGATTTTCCTTCAAATAAATCTTAACATTTTCTTTCCCTTGACCAATTTTTTCACCATTATAAGCATACCAAGCCCCACTTTTATCTAAAATATCTAAAGAACTAGCAATATCAATTAATTCTCCTTCTCGAGATATTCCCTCACCATACATAATATCTACACAAGCACTTTTAAAAGGTGGCGCTACTTTATTTTTAACAACTTTTATATTCGTCTTATTTCCCACTACTTGATCTCCCATTTTAATTTGTTCAGATCGTCTAATATCAAGTCTTATAGTCGCATAAAATTTAAGAGCACGCCCACCAGGAGTAGTCTCCGGATTTCCAAACATTACTCCCACTTTTTCTCTTAATTGATTAATAAAAATCGCTGTTGTTTTTGTTTTATTAATAGTTCCCGATAATTTTCTTAAAGCTTGAGACATCAGTCTTGCTTGTAATCCCACATGACTATCTCCCATTTCTCCATCTATTTCTGCTTGAGGAACTAAAGCTGCAACCGAATCTATAACAACAATATTTACCGCTTCACTACGCACTAATGCTTCACAAATCTCTAAAGCTTGCTCACCAGTATCGGGCTGTGATAATAATAATTCGTTAATATCTACCCCTAAAGCCTTCGCATATACTGGATCTAACGCATGTTCCGCATCAATAAAAGCCGCTCTACCACCTAATTTTTGTACTTCCGCTATCGCTTGCAATGCAATTGTCGTTTTTCCACTTGATTCAGGTCCAAAAATCTCAATTATTCTTCCCTTAGGAAATCCCCCAACTCCTAAAGCAATATCCAAAGCT
>CANQDN010000070.1 GCA_947593275.1 uncultured Bacilli bacterium | reverse complement strand
TATGATAATTTTCTTCTAATGTATGAACAGCATCCTCCAAAATAAGCTGAATATTAGTATCAATAGTAAGATATATATCACTACCACTTACTGGATCTTGCGTAATTGCTTCCCCCATCTGATATCCCGCACCATCAATTTGATATTCCGTATAACCATCAGTACCTTTTAAAATATCATTATAATAAGATTCTATTCCCATTTCTCCAATAATTTCGCCATTTTCATTTTCTTTAGCATAGCCAATAATATAAGAAGCCATTTTAGAATTACGATAATACCTTTTATTTCCTTCAATAAAATCAATCCCCGGAAGACCTAAAGCTTCTATTTCTACTTTTTTATTTTCTGATAAATTCTTCCCATTTATTCCAAACTCAACTTGATAAGCCCCATCTGTATTTAACCGACCTAATATGTATTCATAACTCTCCCCTAAAACTTCCGCTAATTCTTTAGCTGTTTTTTCTTTATCCACTACATGTTTAGGATTTTTAGGATCAGTCGTTCTTGAAGGACTTAAATACGCGATTAAAGTATAACTATTCGCATTACTCGCAATCGTTTCCCCATGAATATCATAAATATTTCCCCGACTCGCATATAAAGTTCTTTTCCGAGTATTCCGATTATTGGCAAACAAAGTTAAATTTATTCCATCCACTTCTTTTGATAAAGCAACAATCCCCAGTTTTGCAATAACCATTAAAAAAGCGAAAAAAAAGATTAAGATAAATAATTTGCTTACTTTTATTTTACTCGTCTTTTTTTTCATAGCTTCTCCTTTTTTAATCTGTAATTGTTTTAATGTTATTATTATTATACGACAAACCACTCGAACTTGCAATATCTTGAATGTTTTCTATACTCGCAAGTTCATCTATTTGCATTCCTAAAGCTTCGTTAGTATCATTCTGCGAATCAATTTTATTTTTAATTTGTTCAAGTTTAATATTTGATTCTGATAATAAAGCTTTGGTATAAACCCATGAAGCTGGCATAATAACAAAACCAAATAATATACTTAAGAAAAACATTAACTTTTCTCCTTTTAAGAGTTTAATTCTTTTAACTTTTTTAGTTCTCATAATTAAATCCTTTCTACAATTCGCATTTTAGCACTCTTACTCCGCGTATTTTCCTCTAATTCTTTAGAGCTCGGAACAAGAGGCTTTTTATTTATTATTTTTATTAAAGGTTGATATTCCTCCGGAATATCCGGAAGGCCTTTAAATATTTCATTTACTTCACTATATTTTCTAAATATGTTTTTAACTATTCGATCTTCTAAAGAATGAAAAGTTATAACACATATTCTCCCACCTTTATTAAGCATTTTAATCGCATCTTCTAAGGCTACTAGAATCGCTTCTAATTCATTATTTACTTCAATTCTTAAAGCTTGAAATATCTCTCTTTCAGGATGCTTTTTGTAAAAATAATTTGCTCCCACACTTGATTTAATAATTTCCACTAACTCTAAAGTATGGGTAATTTCTTTATTTTTCCGATACTTAATAATGGCACTTGCTATTTCTTTACTTCGTGGTTCTTCAGCATACTTATAAAATAGATTAGTAAGTAATTCTTCTGAATAAGTATTTACGACCATTTTAGCGTCTTTAACAGAAGTTCTATCCATCCGCATATCTAAAATAGCATCATTCATAAAACTAAAACCTCGAGTAGCATCATCAATCTCTGGACTAGATAATCCTAAATCAAATAAGAATCCATCTACCATCTTACAATTATTTTTTATTAACTCTTCTTTTAAATTAATAAAATTACTATGAATTAACTTAAAATTAGAGCCAATACCAATAAGTTCTTGATGCGAATACTCTAAAGCTTGGGTATCCGCATCAAAGGCGAAAAGAAAGCCCTTTTTTATTCTTTTTAAAATTTCTTTACTGTGGCCAGCATATCCTAGTGTGGCATCTACATATACTCCACATTCTTGAAGATTTAAAGCATCTATAGCTTCCTCTTTCATAACACTATAATGCATTAGACTCTCCATTAAATAAATTTTCCGCGATACTTTCAAGTGTATCACTAAATTCTAAATTAAACTTATCCCAATTTTCTTTTGACCATACTTCTAGCCGATCATTAACGCCGATTATTACACATTCTTTAGTTAAACCGGCGTATTCGGCTTGATTGGGAGTAATATTCATGCGACCTTGACGGTCTAAACTGCAATTAGCAGCGGCAGAAAAGAACGATCTTGTAAATGTTCGGGCATTTTTTTGGGTAAAAGATAAAACACTTAATTTATCAACCAACTTTTGCCATTCACTTAGAGTATATATGTATAAACATTTTTCTAACCCACGAGTTATGACAAAAGTATTTCCTAGACTATTCCGATAATTTGATGGAATAACTAGCCGTCCCTTTTCATCAATATTATGATGATATTCACCCATGAACATTTAAATCCCCCACTTTCTACCACAATGTACCACTGCTTACCATAATATTACCAAAATAGAGGCCTTTTGTAAAGATTATTGTAATTCTTTTAGAAAAAAAAGAGACTTAATTTACACTTCTTTACAAAATAAAAAAGTAGCTCTAAACTACTTCCTATTTTCTTACTCTCGTAATCTCTTTTGCTTCTTCTTTATTATTTTTATTTTTCTTTTTAAGTTCATTTAACATTATATATTTATCTATTAACTCTAAACGAACTGATTTAACATCCCGATTCTTATCTATAACTTGTAATGCAGGGGCTTCACTTTCTAATATAGGTTTACTATTTTCCTCTAATAAAAGCTCATTCTTTCTTGCTCTTACAAGTTCTAATTCTTTAGTAATCTTCTTTTCTTTACCCTTCGTAAAAACTCTAACTAATCTTGCTAAAGGATATGGTGTAACCCTTTCTTCTAAGTAAAATCTTCCAACCATAGTTATTAAAGCACTAATTCCTATAACACCTATAAGTAAAGGTAAAAAAGCCGGATTTAACATAAATAAACATAAAGAGATAAAAAGTGCAAATAATTCTGTTCCTCCCAATAAAAGTTTATTAAATTTATTGCTATATCTTTGTTGTAAATATCTTACCCTATCATTTACTCCTTCTATAGTTACCTTATTTAATTTTTGTTCTAAATTATTTTCTAAGACAACCATATCATAGTATTCTTTTCTAATATTATTTGGCATAATAACCCCTCCAATTGAGTTAATATTTTAGCACACTATTGTTTTTTTGTCAAATTTAAAAAGAGGTTACCCTCTTTAAAATAATATTCCACCGAGAATTATTGCCAGTAAAATATAAAGAACAATTATTAAAAAAGCACTATTTTGTAGGCCAAATCCTCCATTAGAGTTACATCCACTATTAGAAGAATTGCCTTTGCTACAACATCCCATGGGACACCTCCTTGATATTAATATAAAAAGACTAAATGAATGCTCCTACAATAATTATTAATAAGATAAATAATACTAAAATTATTGCGGCTCCAATGCCATTATTGTATCCACAGTTATTCATAAATCATTCCTCCTTTATTTGTCTTTTCACTTATATATTACGTAAAAACTTTTAACTTGTGCTAGGCAAATCTTTAGGCAGGAAGAAAATTACTTAAAAGTCTTGTATTTTTAAAGGGTTATTGTTATAATTTATTTATTAGGAGGGAAAATAAATGAAGAAAAAAGTATTATTAATCGGGGCTTGTACTCTTTTATTATGTGGATGTGGAAAGATTCCTAAATTATCTAATGGAGATGAAGCTGTTGTTGAATTTAAAGATGGGGATAAGATTAGTGTTAATGAATTATATGAAGAGATAAAAAATAATTATGGATTGAATGCTCTTTTAAATATGGTAGATGAATATATTTATGATAAAGAGTTAAGTGATGTTAAAGAAGATGCCAATACTTATGCTGATAGTTATATAAGTCAATTAAGACAAAACTATGATTCTGAGGATCAATTACTTCAAGCTTTAAGCTCTAGAGGTTATCAATCTATTGATGCTTATAAAAAAGTATTATATTTAAGTTATATGCAAAATGAAGCTATTGAAAAATATGTAAGAGATAATATTACAGAAGATGAATTAAAAAAATATTATGATGAAGAAGTTTATCCAAATATGACTTTATCTCACATTTTAATTACACCAGAAGTTACTGATGATATGAAAGATGAAGATAAAGAAAAAGCTGAAAAAGAAGCTAAAGATAAGATTAATAACATTATTAAAGAATTAAATAAAGCCAAAAATGAAGATATTGCTAGTGTCTTTGAAAAATTAGCTAAAGAAAATTCTCAAGATGAAGGAACTAAAGATAAAGGTGGCTCTTTAGGTGAAATAAATATTGGTTCTTTAAATGGTCAATATGATGAACTTATTAAAGCTGCAAGTGAACTTGAAGATGGCAAATATTCTACTGAAGTTATTACTACAGAATTAGGATATCATGTAATTTTAAAAACTAAAACTGGTGAAAAAAAGAGTTATGAAGATTCTTTAGATAGTATGAAAGATAAAATTACAACTGATAAATTAACTAATGATTCTAGTTTAATCCCAGAAGCTATTAAAAGTTATCATGAAAAATATGATTTAGATATTATTGATAGTGAACTTGATAGCCAATATGGTAGATATATGAATAACTTAATTAATACTTATAAAAATACTAATAGTTAAAAAACTTCCCAATAGGAAGCTTTTTTTATAAGTATTTATCTATATCTATATTTGAATAACCTTTCGTATAAAGATAATTTCTTATTTTTAATTTAGTTGTATTTAAGTCATATTTTCGATTATATTTTAAAGCTAATCTAGTAATTATTTTTTTTACTTCTTCTTCATTTATAGGTATTTCTAATTTATCTAAAAAACTTAAAACATCATTTTTATTAAATCCTTTATTTATTAATTCATTTAAAGTTTTTCTTTTAAATTCATTTTCACTTTTTTTATTAGCTTTTAACTTTTTAGTTATATATTTATTTATTTTATCTAAATAGATATTATGCTCAATTTTAGCTAAATATGGTGCTATTTCTTCTTCTCTAAATCCCAGAGTAATTAGATCTTTTTGAATTTTAGCTTCTCCCACTAAATAAAGATTTAACATATCATGAATATAAGCTTCTATATATATTTGATGATTTAAATAACCATCTCTACTTAATCTATCTAAAGCATACTCTATTTCTTTAGAATTATACTCTTTTTTCTTTAAATAAGTAGCTATTTCTTTTTCCGTCCGAAGTTTAATACTAAGAAACTTTAAAGATTCATAATAAGCTTTTAAAAGATTATTTTCATTAACTATCTTTTGCATTTCTTTTTCAGATACTTCTTTTTTTAGTAATAATCCATTTTTAATTATTATATCATCATATAACTTATAATTCTCTTTATCTGTAGTAATTAAATATTCATTATTTCTAGTTTTTTTATATTTTAATATTTTCATAGTATACCTCTATAACAAGTTTAACACACGAACTTTTGTTATGTCAAGAAAAAAGTGATTAGCTCACCTCTTTAGTTATTCTCGTATATTCTTTTAAGAAATAATCATCAGTCATTCCTGCAATATAATCAATTACTATTCTTTCTTTAGTATTATTATTTTTATAATTAGAACTCATATTTTTTAGATAAGAATTAATAATTGGAGAATTATTATTATTGTTTTTTAAATCACTCATATAAGTATCAAATAAAGTATTAAATTTAACTCTTAACTCTTCTATTTCTTTATTTGTTAAAGCTTTACTATAAATATATTTATAATTAAACTTTTTTAAATTCGTTATAGCTTTATAAACTTTAGGACTTAATAAAATATAATTATGCCCATAACTATTAGTTATTATATCTTGAATACAATTACCCACTATTTCTTTAGTAGTAGAACCTAAAACATTTTTTATATCATCTGGTATATCTTCTCTTTTAATAATATTTAGTCTTACTCCATCATCAATATCTCGTCCTAAATAAGCGATAAGATCACTTATTCTTACAACTAAACCTTCTAAAGTCATAGCTCTTAAATGTTTTAATTTAGTTTTATCAAAATAACATTCCTTATATTCTTTTAAAAATTCTTCCGGCGTTTTAACTTGAGGTTCTAACTTTTCTAAAACAAGTTCCCCATTATGACACATAATTGCATCTAATACTTGAATACTTATATTTAATCCTTCCCCATAATTTTCAATTACTAGAAGATCTCTTACACTTTCAATATTGTGATTAAACATTCCCTCATGATGTTTTAGACTTATTTCATTTAATATATATTCCCCTTGATGTCCAAAAGGAGTATGCCCTAAGTCATGACCTAATGCTGCTGCTTCAATTAAATCTTCATTTAAACCTAAAGCTCTTCCAATAGTTCTCGCAATTTTACTTACAAATTGAACATGAATCATTCTTTTAGATACATGATCATGATTAGGATTAGGAAATACCTGTGTTTTATCTTGATAGCGAATAAAAGCAAGAGAATAAATAATTCGATCAATATCCCGGAAAAAAGGAGGTCTTATATCTTTATCTCTTTTAGCTAAATATAAAGCTTGATTATCCCTGCAAGCATAAATACTTAAATTCGAATTATGTTTAAACATTTCTTTAGTTATTTTTTGTATCATACTACCACCTATAAATACTATAACATAATTTCCCAAAAAAAGGAACAATATGTTCCCTTATATACTGGTTCTTAAACATTGAGGGGTGATGAATTAATTTTCATCACTTCTTTTTTATGTTTTCTAAAAATATTTGTAATTA